>NZ_JBRIMB010000010.1:0-144593 GCF_052977265.1 Shewanella sp. 0m-8
TTAAAGTTATCCATAACCACAAATGAAGAGAATACGATGAATGCAATTAGATCATATTTTTACTTAGATTGGTATTATCCGTCAGCGAAGCGTTCGTCTTAGCTTTAGGTTTCCTAGGATCTAGTACCTTTCTCAGCTTTTCCTAGGACCTTTTAAAAACAAAAAAGCCTCTCGATTTCTCGAGAGGCTTCATGTAAAAGTAGTCGCATGAACGAAAGCGTGAGGATTCGAACTCTCTTTCAAACCATAAACGAAAAAAGCCTCTTGATTTCTCAAGAGGCTTTTCGAAAAGTGGTCGGCTATGGTTTCATAAAAAGAGAGGATTCGAATCCACAGCCATATATTACTAATACAAAAAAGCCTCTCGATTTCTCGAGAGGCTTCATGTAAAAGTGGTCGCATGAACGAAAGAGTGAGGATTCGAACTCTCTTTCAAACCATAAACGAAAAAAGCCTCTTGATTTCTCAAGAGGCTTTTCGAAAAGTGGTCGGTGATAGAGGATTCGAACCTCTGACCCTCTGGTCCCAAACCAGATGCGCTACCGGGCTGCGCTAATCACCGAAAATCTTTTATCTTACTTAACTTGCTAAATATCGAGTAAACTCGCTATTTATATATATGGTCGGTGATAGAGGATTCGAACCTCTGACCCTCTGGTCCCAAACCAGATGCGCTACCGGGCTGCGCTAATCACCGAGTCTTAGATGTTTAAAGAGGGTCACCCTCTGGTCCGCTTCTTATCACAATCCTGATACACTACCAAGTTGCGCTAATCACCGAGTCTTTACAACTTTAAAACGTTAGGAAAATGGGGTGACTGATGGGGTTCGAACCCACGACAACCGGAATCACAATCCGGGACTCTACCAACTGAGCTACAATCACCACTGATATTTCCTACTAACAAAACTGCCGTTTCCATTCTGGTGCACCCAGAAGGATTCGAACCCTCGGCCTCACCCTCCGGAGGGGTGCGCTCTATCCAGCTGAGCTATGGGTGCCTGCCTTGTTAGCGGGGCATATAATAGGTTTTAAACGCCCTGCCGTCTACACTTGTTTTGCTTATTTTATGTATTTAATGTCCGTTCGCTCAAGATTTGAGTCATTCGCTCGGTTTTATACCAAAAAGCGTCAAAATAATGACTTGGATATGAGCTTATTTCATGTTATCAATATGCATTAGTCCAAATCCTAACCAAATTTAAAAAATAGTGATTGGCGGAAAAGCATGTTTAGGGAAGATTTATCTCAGTCTAAAAGCACACTGAGGTTACATAAAAGGATTACTCGTTTGAAAGCCTTAGCGCTAAAATACAAACGAGCTGAAATTACTCAAAATGCTCTACTGGAGCTCTCCAACTTTGCGGCGAGTGTAACCACACCTGCAGAGTTCTATTCGGCGCTACATCAGTCGATCAATAAACTGATCCCTGCTGATAATTTTTTCATCGCAACCCTAAATTCGAAAACATCAAAGATCGAAGTACCATTCTTTCTAGATGAAAAAGATCACCATCCAAATGATTGCTACCCAGAAGAAGACCTCTCCGATACCTTATACAGTGGGTTAACTGGCTATGTACTCAAGACTCAGCAGCCATTGATCTGTAATGATGAGACCTTCCAGCATTTGATTGAATCAAAGCAGATCACTGCTCGTGGTAGTGATTGTCACCAATGGATTGGCACCCCGATTAAAAGTGCCGAAAGCACCATAGGTGTATTGGTGGTACAGAGTTACAGCCCAAATATCATCTATAGCGAAATAGAAATAGAGCTCATGAATTTCATTAGCCATCATATCTCGGGTGTGATTCAGCGTTTAGAAAATCAAGAGCAGTTAGAGCTCGCGATTGATACTCGCACCCAAGAGTTGAGCATTGCTTATAACAAACTTAAACAAGAAGTGTATGAGCGCCGCCGTGCAGAACGATTACAAAAATCACTATTTGAAATCGCTGATCTCGCTAATTCCAATATCGACAGTCAAGAATTCTACAGCGAAATTCATCGCGTCATTAGCCACTTATTACCAGTGAACAACTGTTTTATCTCATTGCTAAACGAGCAATGCGATGAGTTAACGTTCCCGTATTTCGTCTCTCAGTTTGAAATCCCCGAACCAAAGCCCCGTAAGTTAAGCGATGGCTTAACTGAGTATATCTTACTGAATCACAAGCCTAGGTTACTCGATAGAGAGGATATCAAAGCGCTTATAAAGACCGGAGAGCTATACAGCGAAGCACCTGAACTCAATGATACCCAAGAGATCAACCAGTGGATTGGTGTACCGCTATTTATCCACGGCAAGGTGAGTGGTGCGCTGACAATTTACAGCTATAACTATAACCAACATTACCAAGAGAAAGATCTAGAGCTACTCACCTTCGTTTCCCAGCATATTGCGACAGCAATAGAGAAGAAGCATTCGGCTGAATCACTCAAGCTCAGCTACGAACAACTCGAAGACAAGATCAATCTGCGAACACAAGCGCTAGCCAGTGCTAATAGCTATCTTGAAAAAGAGATTAGTCAGCGAAAACGCATTGAGCGCCAGCTCGTTCATGATGCAAAACATGACAACTTAACTGGTTTACCCAATCGTTCCATGTTTATGGAGCGCTTAACCCAAGCAATAAAACATATACGTAGGCACAGCCTAGAGAAGTTTGCCGTGTTATTTATCGATATGGACAGGTTTAAGCTGCTAAACGATACATTAGGGCATCTTGAAGGCGACCGCTTTTTAATTGAAACCGCCAAGCGCCTGAACCTGTGTATCCGTACCAACGATATGTTGGCCCGCTTAGGTGGAGATGAATTTGTGATCTTACTCGATACCATCAATGGCCAGGAAGATGCTAAAGATGTCGCAGAAAGAGTGCTTGCTGAACTCTCTCGCCCATATCAGCTTGCCAATCAACAATTCAACTCAAGTGCCAGCATCGGCTTAGCCATGAGTGGACAAAGCCGTTCCGACACCAGTGAATCGATATTGCGTGATGCCGATACCGCGATGTATCAGGCAAAATCTCAGGGGAAAAACTGCTACGCCATATTCAATCACGGTGCAGATAAGCAGCTAATCAAAGATATTAAACTCGAAAACGAACTGAAAAGTGCGATCAATAATAAGCAGCTGCAATTAAGCTATCTGCCCATTATGGCGTTAGATGCTAAGCAACATATTGCGTTTGAGCCAAGACTCTTCTGGCATCACCCAAGCTTAGGCAAGGTAAAGCAGGCTCAGCTGCATAATATTGCAGAGCATTGCAATATGGTCATTGAACTCGATAATTACCTGCTAGCACAAGTGAATCAAAGTGCAGAAATGATGGAGCAAACCTATGGTGATGAGTTTCAACTGCAACTCCCTATATCAAGCCAACATCTAAACCATAAACACGCACTAAGGGCACTTAAAAACAAGCTCAAACAGTGCCGCTTCAATAGCAAAAAAATCACCCTGTTTTTTAACGAAAAGGCCTTTGTTCAAAATACCAATAATCATATTAGTGCCTTCGAGAGTCTGGCTAAACTTGATATTAACTTGGGGATAGAAGCTTACGGTAGCGCCCATAGCGCCATTAGCAGCCTCACCTTCCTACCAATAAAAGCGTTAAAGCTTGACCCTAGCTATACAGCCCACTTAGAGAGCAGCCAGCATATTAAGTTAATTACGGCTTATTTTTATGCCGCGCAAGCGCTAGAGCTGGATGTGTTCGCGGTTGGAGTCAATACCCTACAGCAGTGCCAAATATTACAAGATATCGGCTTTACCAAAGGGCAAGGTGTCGCATTAGGTCAGGTCATTGAGTTGGCTAAAAACACTATAACAATCAATCAAGCTAAAGTGTGCGCATAGCACTAGTATAGTGCCCATGCGCGCAGTGATTGATTAGCAAGTTGTAATAGCCAAAGTGTAATCGTTCAGTTACTTGTTTTTAAACATATCCCTAATATTGGCGATGTTGGTTTTGCCTGACTGCTGACGCTGCTCTACCGTTTGTGCCGGTTTGCGATTTTCCCAAATCAAATCATCTTGAGGCAGTTCCATCAAGAAGCGGCTCGGTTCGCAGCGAATCGTTTCACCAAACTGGCGTCGCTCACGGCAGATCACAAACCACAGCTCTTTTTGTGCGCGCGTAATACCCACGTAAGCTAAACGCCTCTCTTCCTCAACGTTATCTTCATCGATACTACTTTGATGCGGTAAAATCCGCTCTTCTGCGCCCACCATAAACACATAAGGGAACTCCAAACCTTTAGAGGCATGCAGTGTCATTAACTGTACTTGATCGCCCCCCTCATCCTCACTATTACGCTCCATCATGTCACGCAATGTCAGACGAGTGACCACCTCAGGTAGCGTCATGCCTTCATCCAGTTCATCACCTTCGAGCATTTCTGTCACCCAACGATACAGTTCTGAAATGTTCTTCATCCGCATTTCAGCCGCTTTAGCACTCGTGCTGGTCTCGTACAGGTAATCTTCGTAGTTAATCTTACGGATTAACTGCTTAACAGCCTCAACAGGGTCGCCACGCTCGGCGCAGTCACCCGTTTCAACCACAAAACGGCCAAATTGATACAAGCTTGACATGGCTGCAGGCGGTAACTCATGGTTTAAATCCGCCTCAAAGATCGCAGCAAACATTGAGATCTGCTTCTTATTGGCAAAGTTACCTAAACGCTCAAGTGTTGCTGGGCCAATCCCTCGCTTAGGGAGGTTAACAATACGCAAAAACGCATTATCGTCATCAGGATTCACGATTAAACGTAAGTAAGCCATGATGTCTTTAATTTCAGCACGACCAAAGAAAGAAGTACCACCACTTAACTTATACGGAATACGGTTGGTCATCAGTGCACGTTCAAGTAAACGTGACTGATGGTTACCACGATACAAAATCGCATAATCGCCAAAGCTTGTTCGCCCAACGAACTTATGACGGATCATTTCGGCTATGACTCGCTCCGCTTCTTGCTCTTCATTGGCAGCTATCAATACCCTAATGGGCTCACCATAGGCTAACTCACTGAATAAAGCCTTGTCGTAAACGTGAGGGTTATTAGCGATCAAGATGTTGGCGGCGCGCAAAATTCGTTGGCTAGAGCGATAATTCTGCTCTAGTTTAATCAGCTTTAATCTTGGAAAGTCTTTACCCAAGAGCACCAAGTTTTGCGGCTTAGCACCACGCCACGAGTAGATAGATTGATCATCGTCACCTACCACAGTAAACCGCGCACGCTCACCGACCAATAACTTCACCATCTCATACTGACTGGTGTTGGTGTCTTGGTATTCGTCCACCAGCATGTATTGAATACGGGTTTGCCAGCGGGTTCTAACCTCTTCATTTTGCCTAAGCAGTAAAGTAGGTAATAAGATCAAATCATCAAAATCAAGCGCGTTATAGGCCTTCATATGCTGAGCATAACGTTGATACAACAAGGCAAAAAGTTGCTGTTGCTCGTCTTTAGCTATTTTTCGAGCTTGCTCAGGAATAACAAGATCACCTTTCCAATTAGAAATGGTACTGGCTAATAACTTAAGCAGATCTTTATCTTCGTCTAACTCATCTTGAGTCAGCTCTTTTAGCAGTGCAAAGGTATCTTGGTCATCAAACAGTGAAAAGCCAGGCTTTAAGCCCACGACTTTATGTTCGCGCTTGATAATCTCAAGCCCCAATGTGTGGAAGGTCGAGATCCATAATCCACGCGCCTCTTTGCGCCCCATAGACTGCGACACACGCTCTTTCATCTCGCGCGCCGCTTTATTAGTAAAGGTAACGGCAGCAATATTGCGTGCTTTGTAGCCACACTTTTCCACCAGGTAAGCAATTTTATTAATAATTACTCTGGTTTTGCCACTGCCAGCACCTGCAAGAACTAAGCAAGGGCCACTAACATAGTGAACGGCATCATTTTGTCCGGGATTGAGCTTCATGGGTGCGTTATAACCAAGATATTAAGGAAGGCTGTAAAACAGCAATAATAGCAGAAAGGCTTCAGGGATCGGAAAAGTTATCGACAATATCTCGACTGTGTTTATTAGTCACTCTGTTTTTCATTAATGTACTTATGAGCTTAATCACATAAAAGACAAAGTACTTAACACTGCTCTATTGCCAAGTTTTTGGATGAAGATTACACCAATGAATGAACGTTCATTCATTTTAGGCAATACCATGCACAATAAATACGATCTCATTCTTCGCGCAGCAGAAAAAATTATTGCAGCAGGTGGTATTCAAGGCTTATCCATGCAATTGGTGGCCACCGAAGCTGGCGTAGCAGCAGGCACTATCTATCGCTACTTCAAAGATAAAGACCAGCTTATCCTTGAACTCAGAAAAGATGTGCTATCACAAGTTGCTAGTGCCATATTGGAAGACCATCACATAGGTACGATTGAGCAAAGATTCAAACGGATCTGGATGAAAATGTACAACTACGGAAAACAGCCCTCTCCAGCCAATTTAAGCTACGAGCAATATGCCAATCTTCCGATGATCAATACCCAAGAGATCCGCCAGTTAGAGATGCAGCTTTTCGCACCACTGCAGCAACTATTTGAACAGGGAAAAGCCCAAGGGCTAATCCAACCATTACACCCACGCATGCTTTACGCACTCGCGATGGAACCCGCGATGACCATGGCACGAACTTGCAGACGCGGCCTTATTGATTACCAACCTCAAGATATTACTTTCGCTTGCGATTTATGCTGGCGAGCCATACTCATCCCAAATACAACTACAGCGACAATCTAAAGGAGTTTCAGGACATGAAAAAATGGAGCCTAGTGATGATTATCATCGCAGTACTGGCCTTCGGTTCAGTCATTGGTTTTAATCTTTTTATAAAAGGAAAAATCGCCAATGCCATCGCTAATATGCCTGAAGCGGTGGCCCCAGTTACCGCAGTGGATGTCAAACAAAGTAAATGGCAACCAACAATCAACGCCATTGGATTTGTCGAGCCTAATCAAGGTGTGACCATTGCTAACCAAGTCTCTGGTGTGGTGTCTGCTATCCGCTTTGAAAATGGTAGTAAAGTTGAAGTCGGCCAAATGCTTATCGAGCTAGATTCTAAGGTAGAAAAAGCTAATCTTAAGAGCAAACAGGTTCAACTACCAGCAGCAGAAGCTGACTTTAAGCGCCTGAGTAAACTCTACAAACAGAACTCAGTCTCTAAACAAGATCTTGATAATAGCCAGTCTAAGTACTTAGCCTTAATGGCCGACATTGAAAGCTTAAGTGCCACAATAGATCGACGAGAGATCCAAGCTCCTTTTACGGGCTTAGTCGGTATTCGCAACGTCAATCTAGGTGAATATCTACAAACGGATACCGATATCGTCCGTCTTGAAGATATCAGCACCATGAAGCTGCGCTTCACCATTCCACAAACCCAGCTATCTCGCATTGAGACCGGCCAAAAAGTACACGTCTATGTGGATGCATACCCTACCGAGATATTTGAAGGCATTATCACAGCCATTGAGCCCGCAGTCTTCTATCAAAGTGGCTTAGTTCAGGTACAAGCTCAAATCCCTAACTCTGACCGCAAACTACGTAGTGGTATGTTCGCAAAAGTCGACATACAGCTGCCAGAACTTACTCAGCAAGTAGTACTGCCGCAAACGGCAATTAGCTTCACCCTTTACGGTGATTCAGTTTACGTGATTGAAGAGGTCACTGAAAATGGCGAACAAGTAAAACGCGTTAAGCAAGTCAGCGTCAAAGTGCTTGAGCGTAACGATGTCAATGCATTAGTCAGTGGAACAATAAAACCTGGCGACGTTATTGTTACCTCTGGTCAAGTCCGCTTAAGTAACAATAGTAAAGTCAAAGTGACTGAGGATGATGCACTCACCCCTCCAGCCACATTGCCAATGCTGTAAGCGGAGGATCTAGCGATGCGCTTTACAGATATATTTATACGTAGGCCAGTATTGGCGGCCTCAATTAGTTTTCTGATATTACTGCTGGGATCCTATGCCCTTAAAAGCATGCAGATACGTGAATATCCAGAAATGACCAATACCGTTGTGACGGTAACCACCAGCTACTATGGTGCCGACTCTAATTTGATCCAAGGTTTTATTACTCAACCGTTAGAACAAGCATTAGCTCAGGCTGACAACGTTGATTTCATGACATCAGACAGTTTTTTAGGAAGCTCAAAAATTTCTGTCTACATGAAGCTCAATACCGACCCCAATGGGGCTTTGGCGGATATTCTGGCTAAGGTAAATTCGGTACGTTCTCAGCTGCCAAAAGAAGCCGAAGACCCAACAGTAGAGATGTCTACTGGTGCGCAAACCTCAGCGCTTTACATCTCTTTTTATAGTGAGCAGATTAACTCAAGCCAGATAACCGACTACCTAGAACGTGTCGTTAAACCTGAGTTATTCACTATCGATGGGGTGGCTAAAGTTAACCTATATGGCGGCATAAAATACGCTATGCGTATATGGTTAGATCCAGCGCGGATGGGAGGTTTTAACCTATCATCAACTGATGTCATGAACGTCTTGCAGGCAAATAATTACCAGTCTGCTGTTGGCCAAACCAATAATACCTTCACCTTACTCAACGGCACCGCTGACACTCAGGTTGCTACCGTTGATGAGTTAAAAAAGCTGGTTATTGGTAGCAATAACGGCATGGTGATCCGCCTAGGTGATATCGCGGATATTAATCTAGAAAAGAGTCACGATGTGTACCGCGCATTAGCCGATGGTCAAGAAGCCGTTGTAGTCGGCCTTGACGTTACCCCAACAGCCAACCCATTAATCGTGGCTGCCGATGCACGAGCAATGATGCCTCAAATCGAACGCAGCCTACCTATTTCGATTAAGGCACGTATTCTTTATGATTCATCACTGGCTATTGATGAATCGATTAACGAGGTGATTAAAACCATTGCTGAAGCTGCACTTATTGTTATCGTGGTTATCACGCTGTTTTTGGGTTCATTCAGAGCGGTTATTATTCCAATTGTAACCATTCCACTGTCTTTAATCGGTGTCGCCATCATCATGCAGATGTTTGGCTTTACCCTTAACTTAATGACACTACTCGCGATGGTGCTCGCCATCGGTTTGGTGGTCGATGACGCTATTGTGGTGGTTGAAAACGTCGACCGTCATATCAAGCTTGGCGAACCGCCTTTTAGAGCTGCAATTATTGGTACTAGGGAGATTGCAGTTCCCGTTATCTCAATGACCATTACCCTAGCCGCAGTTTATGCGCCTATTGCCTTAATGGGCGGAGTGACAGGCTCGCTGTTTAAAGAATTTGCGTTAACACTAGCTGGCGCGGTATTTATCTCGGGGATCGTCGCGCTGACGCTGTCACCGATGATGTGCTCTAAAATTCTTAAGCCTCACTCAACACCTAACCGTTTTGAGAGTAGCGTTGAGCACTTTTTAGAAGGCTTAACCAGCCGCTACAATCGTATGCTTACCGCTGTACTTAATAAGCGCCCGGTCGTCATCGCCTTTGCTGTTATCGTATTTGCTTCACTACCTGTCATGTTTAGCTTTATTCCATCAGAACTGGCTCCCAGTGAAGATAAAAGTGTGGTGATGATGATGGGCACCGCACCATCGAGTGCCAATCTTGATTATATCCAAGCAAATATGAAAATCGTCACCGACATGATTAGTGCGCAGCCAGAATCTGCGGCATCGCTTGCATTCGTCGGTGTACCAAGTGCCAACCAAGCCTTTGGTATTGCACCTCTTGTGCCTTGGAGTGAGCGAGATAAAAGCCAGAAGCAGATGCAGGAACTCTTCGGCAAAGAGGTGAAGAATGTTCCCGGCATGGCGGTAACTACCTTCCAGATGCCTGAGCTTCCTGGTGCATCCAGCGGACTGCCGATTCAATTTGTGATCACCAGTTCCTCGTCATTTGAGAACTTATTCCAGATTGGTTCTGGCGTGCTTGAACAGGTGCAAAAAAGTCCACTTTTCGTCTATTCAGTAATCAACCTTAAATTTGATTCTGGCTCGATGAAAATCCACATCAAACGCGATGTGGCTGGTGCTTACGGTATTACCATGAAAGATATTGGCCTAACATTAACCACCATGATGAGTGATGGCTACGTTAACCGTATCAACTTAGACGGTCGCTCGTATGAGGTGATCCCGCAAGTTGAACGTAAACTACGTGCCAACCCTGAAGCGCTGGCCGGTTATTACTTAACCGCAGCCGATGGTCGCTCTATTCCGCTATCTAGCTTAGTCGATATAGAAATCGTGTCAGAGCCACGTTCACTGCCACACTTTAACCAGATGAATGCGGTTACTATCGGGGGCGTAGCAGCACCTGGCGTTGCAATTGGTGATGCTATCGCTTTCTTACAGAATATCGGTGATAACGATCTTCCTAAGGGGTATAGCTATGACTTCCTCGGTGAAGCGCGTCAATATGTCACCGAAGGCACAGCACTTTATGCCACCTTCGGTTTGGCATTGGCCATTATCTTCTTAGTACTAGCGAGTCAATTTGAGAGCCTTAGGGATCCACTGGTGATCTTAGTCTCTGTACCGCTCGCCATTAGTGGTGCCTTGGTCGCTTTAGGTTGGACCCATGTTTTCGGCTTATCGTCGATGAACATCTACACTCAGGTGGGTCTTATCACCTTAGTCGGTCTTATCACTAAGCACGGTATTTTGATGTGTGAGGTTGCAAAAGAGGAACAGCTACATAATGGCTTGAATAAACTCGATGCCATTAAGCATGCGGCAACTATTCGTCTTCGTCCCATCCTAATGACGACTGCCGCGATGATAGCGGGTCTAATTCCGCTCCTATTTGCATCGGGTGCAGGCGCTGCAGCTCGCTTTAATATCGGTCTAGTGATTGTGTCAGGGTTAGCTATTGGCACTGTATTTACCCTGTTTGTACTGCCGGTTATTTACACCTATATCGCAGAGAGGCATCAACCTCTACCGGTATTTGATGAAGAGTTGAATAATACTGACCAGACTAAAGCACATGCTTAACATCTAAGCGCTAGATATTAATCTTAAAGAGCCTGTATTAATTGCAGGCTTTTTTATGCTAATTAGCCGCCTCAGCAAAAGCGGCGAATATTTTGGCAATATCAATTGCCTCAGGTACAATCACTGCCATAAAGCATTAAGCACTTGAGCGGATACAGACAATGATTAACCCAAAGAAAATTGAAGAAGTCGCAAAGCAATTGAGCGAGAATCTTCCTAGTGGATTAAAGCAGTTTGCTGGCGAATTTGAAGAACGCAGTAAGCAAGTTTTGCAAAATCAACTTCAAAAATTAGACGTAGTATCACGTGAAGAATTTGAAGTTCAGCAACACGTTTTGATTAGAACTCGTGAAAAGCTTGAAGCACTTCAAGCTCAAGTTGACGCACTTGAAGCCAAACTCAATTCAGCTGACTAACCACAACTAAACTGATTTAACGCCACGTTTACAGCGAATGGCGAAATCAGCAATAATAAAAAAGGGCATCTCTTCAGATGCTCTTTTTATTAATACTCCTCATGTAATCAGAGATATCGCTGCGAGTACTCACTCGTTTCATAACCGTAAAACAATCACAACTAGGGCGTATTTAGGTACTGCTAGTATGGTAACTCACAATTAAACAAAAGCTATTCACCACGGAGATCACGGAGAAGAGCCACAGCCAGTTCTACATCTTTTCCTCTGTGTTCTTCGTCAAAGCACAGCCTTCCGTAGTGAGTGCAGTGCTTTGTCAAAAGCTAGCACCAATCCAAAAAATGAATGCAATCAGCCTTCATTCGAAAGTCAGCACTGCTCACTTTCACTGAAGAATCGCTAATATGAATTAGGATTAATTTACACTTCATGCAAGTGCTCTAGTATAGCTGCGCACTGGCAGGTAACCTTGCCCAAACCATCTGCTTGTTAATCATCTACTCGTTAATTATCGACGGGTAGTCATTCACATACTGTTTTGAGGCCCTGCTTTGAACAAATCCTCTTTTCCGCCTCATCACACTAACAAAGCGCTCTTGGCTGCTTGGGCTGTGTTACTGGCCATTCCCGCTACCATCTACTTTAGTGCGGCGAGCTTATTTCCGACTATCGCCTTAAACTCAAATTTGGCTCAAGCGCTATATTGGCTAACCAGTACAGGTACTGCGCCCTATGGCATTATTACTGGGATACTTATTCTGCTTGCCTGCTATCGCAGCTTAAACCATCAGCAATTTATGCAACTGGTGCTAGCGGTGTCCATTAGCATGGCTGCAACGCTTAGCCTCAACCACTTTCTTAAGCCCTACTTCGCCGAGGCTCGGCCCAACGCCGTCTTACTAGAACAAGAATACCTGCTTAATACCCAAGATTTTTATCAACAATCTAAAGCCGATAAAAGACAGCGAATTGGCACTGCCATTCATCAGTTAGAAGTCGCCCGCCCAGATCTAAGCTTAAGCCCTTCAATCAAACGCCATTGGCAACATGAAGTCGGCTATGCCTTCCCTTCTGGACATACACTCTTTGCCGTCACACTGGCATTAACGGTGAGCTTCTATCTACTCGTAGCAGGGCAAACCTTACTGCCGTTGATATTATTTGGTTGGGCGATTGCGATGGGACTTAGCCGTATGCTACTGGGAATGCACTGGCCCCAAGATGTTCTCGCTTCAACTGCCATAGGTGGCAGCATCGCCTTTAGCAGTATCTATTTAACTCAAGCGCTATGGCCAAAAATAAATAATCGACTTGGATCTCGCCTAAAAACAGCTTAACAAAACCTATCAGTATCGACAGAGTTAAACCCTACCGAGCTGTAGGGTTTATTAACCTGCCCGCTTGCGCTTGATCTCAATTGCGGTATTCTGCCAGCAAACAAAATAATACTTTGAATAAACCCAAACTATTAACTCAAAACGATTAACCCAAACTTTGATGAGACCCAACCATGGCTGAACTGCAATTAGACAAGATTGACCTGAACATTCTCAAACTGATGCAGCAACATGGCAAATTGTCTAATCAGGAGCTGGCCGAAAAAGTCGGCTTGTCGCCTTCTCCTTGCTCAAGAAGGGTAAGATCCCTAGAAGAGGCTGGCTACATTGCAGGTTACGCCACCTTGCTCAGTGCCGAGCACTTCGATCTCGCACTTACGGCCTATATTCAAATTCGCTTAGAAAAACACTCCACCGATATTCTCGATGCCTTTGAAGAGAAAATAAGTAGCTATGATGAAGTACAAGAGTGCTGTCTACTCACGGGTAGCGATGCCGACTATCAAATCAAAGTGCTGGTTAGCGATATGAAACAATTTAAAGTCTTCCTGCTCGATAAGCTGACCTCCAACGATCATATCGCTGGTGTACGCTCAAGCTTCGTGTTGAAACAAGTGAAAAACCAAACCAGCATTCCACTGCCTATTTAGCTCTCTTTTTGTTTAACCTCGCTAGTTATCGTTAGTTATCGGCGGCAACATCTGCCGCCAAGCCCTCGCCATTACGACTATAATCTGTGCATTCAGTCCCATTTTCCTAATTAATCGCAGCATGATTTTATTGCGCACAGAGATAGATAAATCAGACGTCACGCAACCAGATATCAATAAAAAGCAAAAAATAAATAAATTACGTCAAAATAGTTCAACAATAAGAAATAAACTACCAACAAACTATAATAAAACGAGAATTCAAAGCGTTGACGTGTCATTTTAAAGCACTAGTATGCGCGCTCTTCTATCAGAAAGAGAGCTCCAATGAGTACAGTAAAACAAGGGCATTTTAGCTCGAAGATTGGCTTTATCATGGCCGCGGCAGGATCTGCTGTCGGTGTGGGTAATATCTGGGGGTTTCCCACTCAAGCTGCAACACATGGCGGCGGAGCTTTCTTGCTTGTTTACCTATTTCTGATCTTAGTACTCGGTTACCCCATGCTAATGGCAGAACTGATGATAGGTCGACATGGGCAAACCAATCCCGCCGATGCCATGGCCAATTTAGCTAATCGCCCTCTGAGTAAGAAAATAGGTAAGGCAATCGGCTTTATCTCTATCATGACCGCCACTCTAATTTGCACTTTCTACAGCATTTTATCGGGCTGGTTTGTCAGCTTTGCTATCGCCCCCGTTGCCGAATTAACAGGCCAAACTCAAGCCGCCGCATGGTTGATGGACTTTTCATTATCGCGCAACATAGTGTTCACGCTTATCTTTATTGCCATGGTCATTTTAGTGATCCGCCAAGGTGTACAAAAAGGCATTGAACGCTGGTCAAAACGTCTCATGCCGATGCTATTGCTTATCTTAGTCGCTGGGGTGATTTATATCTTAATGCAGCCAGGTGCGATGCAAGGTTTAGAGGTGTTATTAATCCCCGACTTCTCCCGCGTGTTCGAAGCCGATGTATTGATTGGTGCCCTAGGACAAACCTTCTTCTCTTTAACCATAGGCACAGCGGCTATGATGGTTTATGGCGCTTACTTAAGCCAAAAAGAAGATCTTGCAAAGCTAACCGCCTACGTGACACTCACCGATACCTCTGTGGCCTTTCTAGCGGCGCTAATGGTGATCCCAGCGATGTACGTGGCGCAGCATAACGGCGTACAAATTTTTGCAAAAGACGGTAGCCTATTAAACTCTGACACCTTAGTGTTTACCGTTCTGCCAGCCCTGTTCGACACAATAGGTGGCCTAAGCCAGTACCTGCTAGCCATTATCTTCTTTATTTTAATGACGATTGCAGGACTCACCTCTGCCATCTCAATTGTCGAGGTGCCCACCAGCTACTTAGTTGAAAAAACCAACTTAAGCCGTGATAAAGCCACCTTGATAGTGGGGAGTGTCATTGCGCTGTTATCTCTGGTTGTTGTATTTAATTTTGAGACACTATTTAGCTTTATGATCACCCTCACCACAGAACGGGCTCAGCCATTAATTGCTCTTGGTATCGCCATCTACTTAGGTTGGGTATGGAATCGAAATCAACTGATTAACGCTATTGCCCAGCAAGAGGGCGTCAATCCTAATAGCCTGTTTTGGAAGGTATGGCCTTGGTATGTTAAGTACATCTGTCCGTTGCTTATTATCCTGATCATTGTGCAGCTGATTAGCTAAGCTCAATTGAAAGCTTAAATACAAGTGATAACTTAAGTTCAACAGTAATAATCACTGATATCAAGGGGCGAGTTAATCGCCCCTTTTTTGTACGCCCCGCCCTGAAATAGTGAGGTGAGTCACACCCACCTGTGACCCTTTGTCGCACCTTGGTACAAATTGGTTTGCCGTCTTTATAAAGCCCTGTAAAACAGGCAAAAAATAAATAACGATAAGCAAACTATGATGAACAAGAAAAACATATTGGCGATCCCAGTCGTCACTTTAGGGTTGATTTCAAGTCCCGCTTTCGCCGAAAGCACCGCAAAAAGTACCGAGTCAGAGCCCGTTGAGCGCATTATTGTCACTGGTGAGCTGATGAAAGATCCCACTAAGACTTATACCGCCCCCAAAAAGCCACGCCTACCGCTACCCGCTTATGATGGCGCGGGTTTTTTAAAGACCATTCCAGGTTTTAGTATTGGCCGCAAAGGGGGAGCTGGCGGAGATCCAAGTCTGCGAGGACTCGGTGGCTCACGCTTAAGTATTGTAGATGATGGCCAACATGTTTATGGCACCTGCGGTGGACGAATGGACCCACCAACCGCCTATATTTACCCAGAAGCCTACGACAATATTACTGTGATTAAAGGCCCGCAGACGGTTAAATATGGTCCAGTTGGCAGCGCGGGGACAGTGCTATTTGAAAAAGACCGTCACAGTTTTGATGAGCCGGGTTTAAATGGCCGCGCCAGCATGACGGCAGGAAGTTTTGGCCGATCAGACTATCTCGTCGAGTTAAAAGCCGGTGATGAGCAACACTACTTTGATATGGATGTTAACCAGTCATCGAGCGACCATTATAAAGACGGTGACGGCAATAAGGTGCAATCCAGTTATGACCGCTCAAACTATAACTTAGCCGTTGGCTGGACGCCGACCGAAGAGACCGTTCTAGAGCTCGCTTATGGCAGTTCATCAGGTGAGGCCGAATATGCCGACCGCGCTAATAAGGCCCGTGAGATCAGTAATGAAAATCTCACGCTTTTGCTGCAGCATGAGTTTGATAGTCAATGGATAGATGCCATCGAATTCCAAGCCTACGCTAATGAAAATGACCATGTAATGGATGAATTCGATCAAGGCATAAATTCAGGTACCAACGTTAGGCGTGGCACTAAAGGCGGACATTTTTGGGCTGAATTCACCTTAGCCACAGACTGGTCCTTAACAGCCGGTACTGACTACATCGATAGCCTTCACAAAGGTCGCAGTATTAATCCGGCAGTTCCTGCTGTTCCTGGAAATAATGGCTTAGACGATCTACTCAACAAGCCATTTAAAGACAATATGCGCTATCAGGCTACGGGGCTTTTCCTAGAGTCGGCTTACAAGATGGGCACAGGTGAGCTATTTGCTGGTGTACGCTATGACCATTGGAAAACTGAATTGATGGTCGGACAAACAGGTGAGCGTAGCGACGATCTGTTCAGTGGCTATGGCCGCTATGAGCTCGCTTCAGGAAACAGCCAATACTACGCAGGTGTTGGTCATGCCCAGCGCATGCCTGATTATTGGGAGATCATGAAGTCGGATATTAATAATCTAAGCCAAAAAGCATTTGATCTCGCACCAGAAAAAACTACCCAGCTGGATATTGGTTGGATTTACGAAGCCGATATCGCTATTTCAACATCGCTATTTTACGGAGAGATCCGCGACTACATCTTAATCGATGCCAACACTAAGCCCACTTCAGCTTACAACATCGACGCTACCGTTTATGGCGGTGAGATTGCAGCAACAATTCCGCTAACTGAGCATTTCTCAACTCAGACAAGTGTTAGCTACAGCCATGGAGACAACGACACTGCCGGCACACCACTTGGGCAAATTCCTCCACTTGAAGGCCGTATCACTCTTGATTACCAATACGACCAGTGGACAGCAGGTCTGCTTTGGCGCTTAGTCGCAGCCCAAGATAGAGTTGCCATTGGCGAAGGTAACATCTCGGGTCAGGATTTAGCTAAAAGCAGCGGATTCGGCACGCTCGCCTTTAACGCTAGCTGGCAGCACAACGAAGCATTATTAGTGAGCTTCGGCGTAGAGAATCTATTTGATATCACCTACGCCGAGCATATTAGCCGCTCAGGTGCTGGCAACGATATTCCAGGAAGCTCGCCGATGTTTCAGGTCAATGAGCCTGGCCGCACCGCCTGGATAAAAGCCGATTACACCTTCTAGTACAGCTAATAGCGATCAGATTGAAGCTAAACAAAAGTACCTAGCAGGTTTAAGCGAACAGAAGGCCGCTCTTTAGAGCGGCCTTCTGTTCGCTTGTTGTTAGTCTACAAACTAAGCTAATACTTCTTCTAATGCTTTAAGGCAAAGAGCGACGTTTTCGCGGCGCGCACCATAACCCATCAAGCCGATACGCCAGGCTTTACCCGCAAGCGCACCAAGACCAGCACCAATCTCAAGGTTGTAGTTTTCTAATAACTGCTTTCTAACCTTAGCGTCATCAATGCCATCTGGAATATAAACAGCATTCAGTTGAGGTAAGCGCTCAGCTTCTGCCACCACAAATTTAAGCCCTAAACGCTGCAAGCCGTGACGCAGCACTTGATGCATATCGGCATGACGCTGCCAAGCAAGTTCGAGCCCTTCAACTGACAATAAGCGTAGTGACTCATGTAGTGCATAAAGCGCATTCACTGGCGCTGTATGGTGGTAGCTTCGCTTACCATCACTCGATGCATCCCAGTAACCCATCACTAAGGTTTGATCTAAGAACCAGCTTTGTACTGGTGTCTTACGTGCCTTTAACTTGGCAACAGCTGCAGGCGAAAACGACACTGGCGACAAGCCCGGCACACAAGATAAGCACTTCTGGCTACCAGAATAAATAGCATCTATGCCCCACTCATCTACAAGTAGCTCAACTCCACCTAACGAGGTCACCGCGTCGACTATCGATAGACAATCATGCTGTTTTGCCAGCGCACATAAGGCTTTAGCATCTGACAATGCACCGGTTGAGGTCTCTGCATGCACAAAAACTAAGAATTTTGCATCAGGATTTGCCGCTAATGCACTGGCAACTAAGTCGGTATCTACCGCCTTACCCCACTCATTATCAACAACAACCGCAACGCCGCCGACACGCTCAACGTTCTGACGCATACGCTCGCCAAAAACGCCATTACGGCAAACAATTACTTTTTCACCGGGCTCAACCAGATTAACAAAGCACGTTTCCATACCGGCACTACCAGGCGCAGAGACAGCAAGCGTCATCTCATTTTTAGTCTGAAAGGCATACTGGATAAGTGCTTTAAGTTCATCCATCATCTCGACAAATAGCGGGTCTAAGTGACCAATGGTCGGCTTAGATTGAGCAGCGAGCACCTCAGGATATACATCTGAAGGCCCTGGCCCCATCAAAGTGCGACGTGGCGGATTAAATGGCTCGATAAAAGGTGCGGGTAACATGATATTTCCTCTAAAACTTCTCGTTTTGATAAGGTTAAGGTGTGACCGCTGCCATGCTGCTATAACGATACATATCGCCAAGCCTAGGTGTTAGTCAGTCTTTAGTGGAATATTATTATTGTTCTATCTTAATCAGCGTAAAAAACGACTCGAACAAAAAGCGAGTTAAGCAACCATACTACAGAATATGTTCCAATATTATCAACTTACTAACCGATAAAAATTATTTCCTATTTCCCAAGGTATACCCGCCCATAAAAAAGGCAGCATCATAGTCAATGAGGCTGCCTTTTTGTTACCTAACCCGCTAATTACGATTATCTAAAAATAAGCGGTAGGCTGGGCTATGGGTTTCCTCTTGATAGACGAAACCTAACTCAGTTAAAAACTGCTGAAAAGCCAAAGCATCACTTTGTGGCACTTCAAAACCCGCTAAGACTCGACCGTACGCCGCGCCGTGATTACGATAATGGAACAAACTGATATTCCACTTACTCTGCAAAGTCGTTAAAAATTTAAACAGCGCACCTGGGTGCTCTGGAAATTCAAAACTAAATAAACGCTCCTCTAATGGCTCCGGCGGATGCCCACCGACCATATAGCGCACATGCAGTTTAGCGGTTTCGTCTTGCGACAGGTCTTGCACTTCAAAGCCTTCAGACTCGAGATTCGCGATAATCTCATCTAGCTCAACTTGCCCTTCTGTCAACCGAATGCCAGCAAACACCACCGCCTTGTCACGACTGCTAAAGCGGTAGTTAAACTCGGTCATGGCGCGCTTATCCAGCAACTCACAAAAACGCAGGAACACTCCCGGACGCTCTGGCACTTTAACCGCTAAAATTGCCTCTTTTTGCTCGCCTAATTCACAGCGCTCTGACACATAACGTAAGCTGTGAAAATTCACATTAGCGCCACTTAAAATAGCGCCCACTTTCTCGCCTTTACCCTTAGTGCCAATGTATTTTTTCAGCCCCGCTAGCGACAACGCGCCGGAAGGTTCAGCAATCGCACGGGTGTCTTCGAAAATATCTTTCACCGCCGCGCAGATTTCATCAGAGGTCACGGTGATCACATCATCGACATACTCACGGGCTAACCTAAAGGGCTCAGCGCCGATTTGTTTAACCGCAACGCCATCTGCAAATAGACCTACTTGCGGTAAGATCACCCGCTCATCAGCCTCAAGCGCCGCTTTTAAACACGCTGAATCTTCAGGTTCAACACCAATAATCTTTACCTGGGGCATCACCGCTTTGTAATAAGCAGCAACACCGGCAATCAGGCCACCGCCACCAACTGGCACAAATACCACTTCGAGATCGCGCTGCTGTTGCACCATCTCTTGCGCTACCGTGCCTTGGCCAGCAATCACAGCTTCATCATCAAAAGGCGCGACATACACTCGGCCTTCATTCTTAGCAAGGCTCTGTGCATAAGCGTTGGCTTGATCGAACGCTTGCCCATGAAGTACCACCTCACCGCCTAAACGCCTTACCGCATCCACCTTAATATCGGGGGTCGTTTCAGGCATCACGATAACCGCACTAATACCACGCGCCGACGCCGACATCGCCACGCCTTGAGCATGATTACCGGCAGAGGCGCAAACCACGCCGCACTCACACTCCTGGGCAGTTAACTCAGCAATTTTATTGTAAGCACCACGCAGCTTAAACGAGTGCACAGGTTGCAGATCTTCACGCTTTAAAAAGACCTGACAGCCCAAACGCGCCGACAACTTATTAAGGCTCGACAGCGGGGTGACTTTAGCCACGTCGTAAACCGACGACAGTAAAATTTTCTGCAAATAATAATGGGCTAAATCCAGTTGCGATTGTGATGCTAGAGCCAACATAAACTACCTCTTTTATCCGGTAAAATTGCTTAAACCAATTTGCTGGCATCGCGCACAGCGCCTTTATCGGCACTGGTTGCAAGTAACGCATAGGCTTTAAGCGCCAAGGAAACTTGTCTTACACGACCAAGTGGCTTCCACGCATCTTTGCCAAGCGCTTCCATCGCCGTACGGCGCGCCGCGAGTTCAACATCGCTTATCGCAAGCTTGATTGAACGGGCTGGAATATCAATCTCAATGCGATCGCCGGTTTGCACCAAACCGATAGTGCCCCCCGCCGCCGCTTCTGGTGAAACATGGCCGATAGATAAACCCGAAGTGCCACCCGAGAAACGGCCGTCGGTGATCAGCGCACATTGAGTGCCTAGGCCACGAGATTTTAAGTAACTGGTTGGATACAGCATCTCTTGCATACCTGGGCCACCTTTAGGGCCTTCGTAACGAATAACCACCACATCGCCAGCAACCACTTCACCGCCCAAGATCCCAGCAACGGCGTCATCTTGGCTCTCATAAACCCGAGCACTACCGATAAAGGTGTGGTTTTCAACTTCAACACCCGCGGTCTTAACGATACAGCCATCAAGGGCAACGTTACCCGATAGCACAGCCAAACCACCTTCTTGGCTAAAGGCAAACTCACGGCTACGAATACAACCTTCTTTACGGTCATCATCAACACTGTCCCAGCGGCAATCCTGGCTAAAGGCTTTAGTGGTTGGGATACCTGCAGGCCCTGCTGAGAAGAACTTACGCACCGCGGCATCATCGCTTTGGGCAATGTCATATTTAGCTAATACCGCGGCAAGGTTTTCGCCTGCAACGTGGTAGGCGTCATTATGCAATAAGCCCGCACGATCAAGTTCGCCTAAAATCCCCATAACACCACCCGCGCGGTGTACATCTTCCATGTGATATTTAGGCGTAGACGGCGCCACTTTACAAAGGTGGGGGACAAGGCGAGACAGACGATCGATATCTGCCATAGTGAAATCAACTTCCGCTTCATGCGCAGCTGCTAACAGGTGTAATACGGTATTACTTGATCCGCCCATGGCGATATCCAGCGTCATCGCATTCTCAAACGCGTTAAAGTTGGCGATATTGCGTGGCAATGCCGATTCATCATCATGCTTATAATAACGAGTCGCTAAATCCATAATACGGCGACCCGCCTCAAGGAATAACTCACGGCGATCAGCATGAGTTGCAAGCATTGAGCCGTTACCCGGCAAAGATAAACCAAGCGCTTCGGTTAAACAGTTCATCGAGTTGGCGGTAAACATGCCAGAGCATGAGCCACATGTTGGGCACGCGCTGCGCTCAATCTGTTCACTATCTTCGTCGGAGACGCGATCATCTGCCCCAGCCACCATGGCATCGACCAAATCGAGTTTAATGATGTTGCCTGAAAGCTTAGTTTTACCCGCTTCCATTGGTCCACCAGAGACAAATATCACTGGGATATTCAGTCTGAGTGATGCCATCAACATGCCAGGGGTGATCTTATCGCAGTTTGAGATACACACTAATGCGTCGGCGCAGTGTGCATTAACCATGTATTCCACACTATCGGCAATGAGTTCACGTGATGGCAAGCTGTACAGCATACCGCCATGACCCATGGCAATACCGTCATCGACTGCGATGGTATTAAACTCTTTTGCAATACCACCCGCTTCTTCAATTGCGCCTGCAACCAAGGAGCCCATATCTTTTAAATGCACATGGCCTGGTACAAACTGAGTAAAGGAGTTAGAGATAGCGATAATCGGCTTACCAAAGTCGTTATCTTTAACACCCGTCGCGCGCCATAATGCACGAGCGCCTGCCATATTACGGCCTTCGGTACTGGTTGCTGAGCGTAGTTTTGGCATTGCTTTATCCTTGTTTTAAAGAAGGGTTGAGGTCCTAGGTCCTAGGTCCTAAAAAATCTGTCACACCTTCTATTTTCTAATTCGTTAACCTGAGATATCGTTCTCAGCTTTTATGTTTCGTCTAAGCTTTCCGGCTCTTTACCGTCTTGGTTCGTCCGGCCTTTCCGAACGCGGTTCATCTTAGCTTATGCTTTCCTAGGACCTTTCTTAGCTTTTCCTAGCACCTAGAACCTAGAACCTAGGGCCTGCTTTGGCCTGCTTTCCCGGCCTTTCCGTCAGTGAGCAAGCGAACGTTCCGTTATCCGTTATCCGTTATCCGTTAGCGCAGCGTTCGTCTTAGCCTGTGCTTTCCTAGGACCTTTCTTAGCTTTTCCTAGCACCTAGGGCCTGCCTTTAACCTTCTAAAGCCTCCAACCAACCCCATTTATCTTCGGTTTCACCGCTAAACAGGCCGAAGAAACTCTGCTGGATCTCTTTGGTGATCTCGCCGCGTTTACCACTGCCCACTTCGATGCGATCAACACTGCGCACCGGTACAATTTCAGCAGCAGTACCTGTCATAAAGATCTCATCAGCAAGATACAAAAACTCGCGTGACATCTGCTCCTCCACCACTTGATAACCTTTATCTCTGGCAAGGGTCATAATAGTGTCTCGAGTCAGCCCCATCAGAATAGCGGCTGTTGCTGGCGGGGTGTAGATCTTGTTCTTTTTTACCACAAAAATATTGGCACCAGCAGCTTCGCTCACTAATCCATTGGTATCAAGTGCAATACCCTCATCGAAACCATTACGCTTAGCTTCAGTAGAGATCTGCAAAGACGATAAATAGTTACCACCAGCTTTGGCACCGGTTGGAATGGTATTGGGCGCGAGACGATTCCAAGAGGTTACCGCCACATCCACCCCGGCATCCATGCTGTCTTCACCTAGGTAGGCTCCCCACGGAAAAGCGGCCACTAATAAATCGCACTGAGCATCTTTCGGTGGAGTGATCCCCATGCCCACATCGCCATAAAAAGCTAAAGGACGGATGTAGGCACTCTTTAAGCCATTATCTAATACTGCGTCGCTACATGCCTGCATGACATCCTCGAAGCTGTAAGGTATTGGCATACGGTAAATTTTTGCTGAATCAAACAGGCGCTGAACATGCTCTGTTAAACGAAACCCTGCAGGGCCACGGTGAGTATCATAAACTCGAATGCCTTCAAAAACTGACGTGCCGTAGTGCAGCGCGTGAGACATAACATGAACCTTAGCATCACCCCAAGGCATCATTTCACCATTGAACCAAATTAACTCTGCTGTTTTAGCGGCCATATTCTCACCCTTTATGTTGTTCTAATGCTGCTGTGGTATTGCTTACCAATACTTGGCAATCAATCACATCAATAAGCTTATTTATTTGATTAGTTAGTAAGCCGATTTCACGCTCACTTTCCACCAGCATATCGATGCTGGTACTGTTATTACTATTGAGCTGCATGCTCAAGTTAGCGACCTTAAAGCCACGATGGCGAGCTACGCGTAGCACGCGCTCTAACACTTCAGGTTGTTGCTGCACGTTTAACGCTAATGAGTAGTTGTTCATATTCAGGCTCTCCATCTTGCTTTATCGCTCATGCTCTTATGCTCATGCTCTTATGCTTATGCTAAATGCTTAAGTGCTTTAGTGCTTTGTTTCAAACTCACCGCTTTTTGCCGTTAAGTTTGCTTATCCATCTCTTCCATCATGTCCTGGTTTGACGCCCCTGGTGGCACTAATGGCCAAACGTTATGGGCATCATCAATCGATACATGCAGTAAAAAAGGCCCTTGGCTATTGAGCAGTTGATCCAGCCCTGCTTCGACCTCACACGCTTGAGTAATATTACGACCCGGGATATCAAATGCCGATGCCATCTTGACGAAATCAGGGTTGTCAGACAGATCCGTTTCACTGTAACGCTCTTCAAAAAACAGCTGCTGCCACTGCTTCACCATGCCTAGTTTTTGGTTATCAACCAGTAAGATTTTGACCGGTAACCGCTTACGCTTGATGGTGGTGAGCTCTTGCACATTCATCATAAATGAGCCGTCCCCCGAGACCACAACAACAGTCGCATCTGGGCGCGCCACTTTAGCGCCTATGGCAGCTGGCAAGCCAAACCCCATAGTGCCTAGACCCGCACTGGATAGGTGATCTTCTGGGCGATTGAAAAACATGTGCTGCGCTACCCACATCTGATGCTGGCCGACATCACAGGCCACTACACTATCTTGGGGCAACTTATGCGCAAGACGATTAAGCATAGCAGGGGCGTAAATAAGCTCGCCCGGACGGTCATAACGCCATTGATGCTCATGCTTCATCTGCTCAATCTTGGCTTGCCACGGTGCAAACTGCTCGCCTAAATGTTGAGTTAACAGCGGTAAGATCTGGCGTAGGTCACCCGCAATTGCCACTTCTGGTAGACGTAACTTGCCTAGCTCCGCAGCATCGATATCAAGATGGATCACCTTCGCGTTTGCAGCAAAGCTGGCTAAACGCCCTGTCACTCTATCGTCAAAACGTGCCCCCACCACTATCAGCAGATCGCACTCTTGTACCGCAAGGTTAGCTGCCTTTGAGCCATGCATGCCCAGCATCCCCAAATAACCCGGAGTCTCTAACGTGATTGAGCCTAACCCTTTTAGGGTGGCTACCGATGGGATCCCGGTGACCTTGATAAACTCACGAAGTGGCTCAACCGCGCTCGCCATGCCGACACCACCACCCACATATAGCATCGGCTGCTTTGCTTGTTCGATAAGTTGGCGCGCTTGCTTAATCTGTTCTGCAGTGTGCTCTGGCTCCACGCTAACCGCTTGCAATGGCGTCTTGTATTCAAGCATGGCAATTTGCACATCTTTAGGAATATCAACTAAAACAGGGCCTGGGCGACCCGATGCGGCTATCTCGAAAGCTTTATAGAGTGTAGGAACTAACTCATCGACATGGGTCACCATAAAGCTGTGCTTAGTACACGAAAGTGACAGACCTAAAACATCGATCTCTTGAAAGGCATCGGTGCCGATAACCGCAGTAGAAACTTGCCCCGTAATGGCAACCACTGGCACAGAATCTAACAGAGCATCAGCCAATGAGGTCACCAGGTTAGTCGCACCTGGGCCTGAAGTGGCAAAGCACACACCGGTTTTGCCACTCGCTCTAGCGTATCCCACGGCAGCAAACGCCGCGCCTTGCTCGTGTCGGCTTAGAAGGTGCTCTACTGGGCTGCCGTAGAGGGCATCATAAATCGGCATAATCGCGCCACCAGGGTAACCAAACACAGTGGTCACGCCGTGTGCGGCAATCGCCTTTATGACTGCATCTGCGCCTCGTATCATCTGCCCTTGCTCCATCTGCCTCTGTTCCATCTATCAGCGCTCCATTACAATTAACTTATTTCTTAAGGGATTAGATAGAAGCTTTGCTTTTCCTAAGCCCTTAAACGAAAAAACCCCCGTTCCTTTCGGAGCGGGGGTTTTTGCAATCTTAAACCTAGTTTAGGTGTGTCGATTCCATATGCGCGGCCCCCGCTGTGATTTAATAATCACCACGGTAATAATCACAATAATGAGCTGGGCAGCTTGGTTAAACATATTCGACTGGCTTCCTAATCAGGGTCTTTGCTTAAATTTAGTACATTTAGGAATAACACAAAGCCTATAAAAAACACAATAAAAAACTTTTATCATCAAAAATTATCATCTTGTATAAGCGGCTTAGGCCGCCAACTGCATCGAAATAAATGATGTTCTGCCTGACGTAATTAATGTCATTAAGGTATTAATCGTTAATGATTTATAGAAAAATTTTTGCCTCTAATGCCGATTTAAGACACCAAGAGTCTGCACAAACCTATGTGTAGACTCTTAGTAAAAAGTCATTAGCTTTCTTCTACGATACGCTTCATTTCAGTCATGTAACCGCGAAGCTCTGCACCCACTTCTTCAACTGCTGTGTAGCGAATTGCCGCGTTGACTTCAATTAAACGTACGTTATCGACGCCATTGCTGGTGTCTTGCAAACCACCACCTAGGTACTCGGCAGACATATTAGCAACGTAGTCTTTTAGCAATGGTAATGCCGCATGGTTGAATAGGTAACAGCCGTATTCAGCGGTGTCTGAAATCACCACGTTCATCTCATACAAACGCTTACGTGCAATCGTATTAGCAATCAGCGGTGTTTCGTGCAGTGACTCATAGTAAGCCGACTCTTCGATGATGCCCGCTGCAACCATGGTATCGAACGCCAATTCCACACCGGCTTTGATCATCGCAACTAAGAAAATACCTTTATCGAAATACGCTTGCTCATCGATATGTTCATCGCATGTTGGTGCATTTTCAAAACCTGTGTCGTTGGTTTCGCTACGCCACTTAAGCAAGTTCGCATCGTCGTTAGCCCAATCAGCCATCATGGTCTTAGAAAATTCACCGCCAATAATGTCGTCCATATGCTTTTCAAACAATGGCTTAAGAATAACCTTCAACTCTTCAGCCATATCAAACGCTTTGATTTTTGCAGGGTTTGATAGTCGGTCCATCATATGAGTGATGCCGCCATGCTTCAGTGCTTCAGTGGTGGTTTCCCAACCTTGCTGAATAAGCTTGGCCGCGTAACCAGGCTCGATACCGTCGGCAACCATCTTCTCGTAACCTAAGATTGCGCCCGTTTGCAGCATGCCGCACAGGATAGTTTGCTCACCCATCAGATCTGATTTCACTTCAGCGATGAAAGAAGAATGCAGTACACCAGCGCGATCGCCACCAGTTGCACTGGCATAAGCTTTCGCGATATCAAAACCTTCACCCTTAGGGTCATTCTCTGGGTGAACGGCAATCAGTGTTGGTACACCAAAGCCGCGCTTATACTCTTCGCGCACCTCAGTACCAGGGCACTTAGGAGCAACCATGATAACGGTGATATCTGGGCGAACCTGCATGCCTTCTTCAACGATGTTGAAACCGTGAGAATAAGACAGGGTTGCACCTTGCTTCATCAATGGCATCACAGTGTTAACAGCGTTAGTGTGTTGCTTGTCTGGCGTCAGATTTAACACCAAGTCCGCCTCTGGGATTAGCTCTTCGATAGTGCCAACACGGAAACCATTACCCGTCGCTTTCTGGTAAGAATCACGTTTTTCGCTAATGGCTTGCTCACGCAATGCAAAAGAGATATTTAGACCTGAGTCACGCATATTCAAGCCCTGATTAAGGCCTTGAGCGCCACAACCAAGAATAACGATGTTCCAACCCTTGATAAAGTTGCAGCCTTCGCTAAATTCACTGCGATCCATAAAGCGGCATTGAGCCAGCTGCTGTAATTGTTGACGCAAATTCAGAGAGTTAAAATAGTTAGCCATCTGATATACCACCTTGATTCTGGACAGTTAAACGGGCCGACTCGATAGCGAGTCACGCTGTGATTGAACTCACTATAGCGCAAGCATTTCATTGCTTAAAATGATATATTCGAAACATCACGTTGCGTTTTTTGCAACATAAAGCTTGTCGGCACTACTAACGGAGAGATCACTTTGGATATTCGAACCATCAAGCTATACCTGCATCTTGCCGATAGTTTGCACTTTGCTAGAACAGCCCAGGCCATGCATGTGAGCCCATCGACCTTAAGCCGTGCCATGCAAAGGCTAGAAGAGGAAGTGGGGGCGCAGCTGTTTCAACGTGATAATCGCAGTGTGACGTTAACCAGTGCAGGCATAGAGTATCGACACTTTGCCGAGTTAACCTTAGATCAGTGGGCAAAGCTTAAAACTAAGATCGATCCTAAGCAGGACATACTCAGAGGTAAGCTCAATCTGTACTGCTCAGTAACAGCCGCCTATAGTCATCTCCCCGGATTACTGGATCGCTTTAGACGTGAGCACCCGCAAGTTGAGATAGCCCTCACCACTGGTGATGCCGCGAATGCGGTTAATGAAGTGCGCAACAACCGCGCCGATATCGCCATCGCCGCGCTGCCCGATCCGTTTCCCGATAATCTGCACTTTGCCAAGATTGATGATGTGCCTTTGTCTATTATCGCCCCCACCTTTAGATGCCAAGTGCAAAAGTTATTAACTGAATCATATATCCCTTGGGACAGGCTGCCCTTTATCGTGCCGGAGCATGGACCTGGGCGAAAGCGTATCGATAACTGGTTTAAGTCATTAGGCCTAATCCCCAATATCTATGCTCAGGTATCAGGACAAGAAGCGATCGCTTCTATGGTGGCGCTCGGTTGTGGAGTCAGCATTACGCCAGAGGTGGTGATCAATAACAGTCCAGTACGCGACCGTATTCAGCTGCTAACATCACCCATAGACATCCCACCCTTTGAACTAGGCTGCTGCTGTAAGAGTAAACGGCTCGATGAACCGGTAATAGCAGCCTTTCTGCAAGCGATATAACCGAGTACACCATTGATATTAGAGTCATACGCCATCAATATCTGCTCATATTGAATTAGGTTGCTGTTGTAAGAGTAAACGCTTACAACAGCAACTGATTAAGTCATGTAGGCAAGTTAAGCCCAAACCTGATTCAAAACAAAAAACTAAGGCTCCAGCACAAACGGGGTTCTTTGCGTTAACAGCCATACACCACGAAGCGCTCACTTCGTTTGCTACACAGAGGACTCGAAGAAAAGCAAAAGCTCGGCATTGCTCTTCTCCGTGCTCTTCGTGTTCTCCGTGGTTCATTCTTGTCTTTCGAAGTCTGCTGCGGCTAGTCTTTTCGATTGTCACGAACGCCATCAATAATCAGGTTACGCAGCCAACGATGGCTTGGATCCAGATTAAAGTGTTTATGCCAAACTAACACATAGGCACCGGGCTCAACATGCACTGGCACATCGAGGCACACCAGATCATAGTTAACCATCATCTGCTGGATATACTTTCGTGGCGCGCACAAGATCAGATCGCTGTGCTCACATAGATCCATTGCGCAATTAAAGTCGGTCATGTTAACCGCGATAGCACGCTGCAGATGATCTAAACGCAGTACATCATCAAGCAACCACTGCTCCAAACCACCAAAGGCCACCTGCAGGTGACGGTATTTGAGAAAAGTCTCTAAGTTCCATGGCTCTTTTAGCGCAGGGTGATCGCGTCTTAACAAACACACTGGGTAGTCACGAATAAGCTCTGCCGCGCCTAACTCCTCCGGCAAGTTATTCATATGCAGCAAAGAACGTTTATCCCACTCACGGCAGATAATGCCCATATCAATTTCACAGCGTAATAACTGTTCCATACTAGAATGCGACCAAGTATGGCCATTAATGCTCACCTGCGGCGCTTGTTTTAGCAGCTTTGGCATAAAATAGGGGTAAGTCAGTGAGTAAGCCGTTTCAACAATATGCATTCGAAAACGACGTTGACTCTCAGCGGGCTCGAAGGTGCTAGGACGAGTAAATTGATCCAGTTTTTGCAGCACATCCCGCAGCTCAGGGGCTAATTGCAGCGCACGAGGCGTGGCCTTTAAGCCATAAGCTGTGCGTTCAAATAGTTGATCGTCGAAGGTTTCTCTCAGTTTACTCAACTGCTTACTCACCGCAGACTGACTCAAATGCAGTCTCGATGCCGCCGCAGTAACACTCTGCTCTTCAAGCAGCACTTCTAATACTCGGAGTAAATTGAAATCCAGCTGTTTCACAATCAACCTTCTAGGGATAGCCTAAGATATATCTGGCTATAATAAAGAGTTTACAAACTAACGCTATGGATATTCAGCCCAGTAAAATTTTACGTGCCATCTATGCAAATACAGGCAATTAAAAAAGGCAATTTAAAAACAGGTGATTCACTATCCAATCGGCTTTGATAAAACGTTGGCATAAATAGCAGATACAAAAATGCCTTCCAATTAGGAAGGCATTTTCATCGGCTAATCTAGTATCAACTCTACACTAGCCTACAGGACTCTTTTCAACAGTAGCTTTCAAACAAAAGCCGAGGCAACAAAACGCTTAGTCGTTATCGTTATCAGCTTCGATTTCGCGAGCAATGTTTTTGCCGTTCATCACCACGCCTTCAACTTCGATGCGTTGCTGGGTAATCGTATCAAACGTAATTCTGTCTTCATATTGCGTACTTGCATCTACGAAAACGGTAACGCCATTGATAACAAAGCTTTGGGCCACAGAATCAGTAGTTGTAGCAAAACCTTCTTGCTCAAACTCTTTCCAGTTACCCGTGTTGTCGTTACCCGTTGAGCTGTCATCATCGAACTCAACTTCGGTCGCCACTTGCTGCGTACCTTGCTTAACTGAAGTCACTTCAACTAAGGCACCTTGTTTAAGATCAGCCTTCAAGCCATCTTCAAACTTAGTCTGGTTGTTAACAACAAAACGGCCTTGGTAGTTAAGTTCAAACGCAGTTTGTTGTGCGTCAACCCAAGTCACAATACCTTCAACTTCGGTGTCGTTAGCGAGATCGCTATAGTTTTCAACTTCAACACTTGTTGCTTCAAGTGTATTAAGGTTCATTGTGCCTTCTACTTCAACCCACTGGCCATTAGCAAGCACGCCTTCAATGTTGTGAGCTGCAGTGCCAGAGTAATCAACTGTTAGTGCTGCACCAAGCTTGAAGCTTTTAGCGCTATCATCTAAACCCGATAACAGACCTTCCACTTCATAGTGGCCAACTAGGTCTTCATTTTCAAACTTAACGACAGATAACACTTTATAACCAGCATCAGCGGTTGGTAATGACGACACCATCACCCAATCACCTAACTCAATTTCGTTAGGTAACTTGTAGGTTAACGTCATACCGTTAACATCAAATGTACCCGCAGCAGGGTCGATTGCTGTCACTTTACCGGTAATGGTTGGCTCAAGACTTACTTGAACAGCAGCCGCTTTTTGCACAGCACCAACTTGCACCATCATATTAGGCTGCAAATCGTTAATATTTAGTTTAACGTCACCGTAAGATACGCCAGCAACATCATAGCTATAACCGTTTACAACAACTTTATTTTGCGCAGCATCGACTTTATCAATCGTGCCTTTAACCGCTGCAGGAGCCGTAACTACACCGCCGCCGTTATTATTATCGCCACCAGTGTTACCATTGTCAGAAGAACTATCGCTTCCACCGCCACAAGCAGTTAAAATCAGAGCAATTGTTGAAACTAAAGCTATTTTTTTCATCTAAATACCCTTATTTTGTAAGAAGATTATCAAATATGGCTGTATGTTAAAACTTGAACCGTGAAGAGATCGTGAAGAAAGATAAAATAATTTATGAAAGTGCTAATTGTTGATGACAGCCATAACCTAAGTGAAACAATAGCCGACTACTTGGAACTAGAGGGCATGGTGATTGACTGTGCCTATCACGGTGAAGCGGCAATCAATTTACTATCTGAAAATAGTTACGATGTGATTATTATGGATATCATGATGCCAAAACTTGATGGCATCAGCGCAGTGCGTAAATTACGCGAAGACCTATACTGCAACACACCCATTTTGTTCTTAACAGCCAAAGACAGTCTCGAGGATAAAGTCGCCGCCTTTAAAGCCGGAGGTGATGACTACTTACTCAAGCCCTTTGCCATGGAAGAGCTCAGCCTACGATTACACGCGCTTAGTAATCGCGGTCCACGCCAAGATATAGGCACACTGATGTTTGCCGACATCAAGATTAATACGCAAACAGATATTGTGACTCGCTCAGAGTTACCCATTAAGCTCAGCCGTATTCAGCTGAAGATATTAAAAGTGCTGATTAAGCGGGCACCGAGTATTGTTAGCCGGCAAGATGTGAGCGATGCGGTTTGGGGCGATGAATCCCCTCCAAGTGATGCACTGCGTAGCCACATATACGGTCTAAGAACAGCCCTTAATAAAGGCTTCGAACACTCACGATTAGAGACAATACATGGACAAGGTTACCGCCTTAAAGCATAAGCAGTTCCCTAGCATCTACCGAAAGATCCGTTGGAGTTTCGGCTTGATGACTTTTGCCATGTTCAGCTTATTTTGGTCGCTTATTTATATTGCTGAAAACCAAATTGAAAAGATCAGCCTGAATCACTGGTTAGACACAGAAGTATATCGCTATAAGCAGGACTACAAGCTTTATGGTGATAAAACCGTCCTGCCCAATACCAATGAATTCACCACCTATTGGAGTGAGCAAAACATTCCTGAATGGCTCAAAGCTTATACTTCTCCAGGTCTATATGAAAAGTTAATCGGCGAAGAAGACAAGCACTTTATTGTGACCCTGCACCCGTCGAATAGAGGGTTAATGTATGTTGTGTTTCAAGATGATGCCGATGACTACCTTGATGAGTACGAGGAGCACTTACACGATTACATTCTCATTCTAGGGCTACTTATCGGTCTATTAATGACGATATATAGTTTGTACTTTATCCGTACCCTATCCAAGCCGCTGACGATAATTGAACACAAAATCACCCAAATGGCGCCAGATGACCCCGACTTTAGCGTTGATACCCGTTTTGTCGAAACCCGCAATATCGAGCAAACACTGCTAGATAGCCGCAACGATATCAATGGCTTCTTTCAACGTGAAAAGGAGTTCAGTCACTTTGCCTCCCACGAGCTAAGAACCCCTATCACTGTGATAAAAGGTTCAGCCGAACTCTTGGCAAAAATCCCCGACCAGCACCCACTGGCCGTCAACGCGGTAAAGCGTCTGCAACGGGCCAGTGACGAGATGCAGGTACTCACCGACACCTTTCTACTTTTGGGTAAAGAGTCGATTAGCCAACGTTACTATGCCGATGTCAGCCTAGAGGACGCGCTACGTAAACAGCTGCTCGAGATGAAAGAGTTATTTGCCAGACAAGATACTTGTTACGACTTAAGTGTAAACGACGCCGAACTCATCCATGCACCACAGAGCTTTATTGCCATCGTGCTTAACAATGTCATTAAGAATGCTTTTAGTTACAGCGTTGGCGATATCGAGATAGTGCTCACAGGACATACGCTAACGATTACCAATCGCCATGAAGGTAATGAAACTTACAATGCCGGCTACGGTGTTGGATTGGTTATTGTCGAGCGCATCTGTGAACGCATGGGGTGGGATTATCTGCCTCAAGATAATGGGGTTGAGTTTTGCACAACGTTGGTGTTTTCTGCCAAAGGGGATGCCCTTTAGGCATGATTTCATTTGCGTGAAACGGACGCAGGCTTTCAATCTACAGCGATGAACCTTTAGATTCTTCATCGCTTGAATCTTCAAACCAACTTCCTACATTGGTGGTTCCAATGGCTTGCGGCCAGCGTATATGCAGAGGTTTAGGGTTTCATTGGCGTGAAACTAACGCAGGCTTTAAATCTACATCGATGAACCTTTGATTCACCAATTCTTAGGCTAAGTTTGATGTATCTTCCTACATCAGTGGTTCCAATGGCCTGCGGCCGGCGTATGTGCAGACACTGCAGTGACACGCAACAAGTCCATCCCTGGAAGCTCGGCCATGACGTCCATGTCATGGACGGTCACAGCCGTATCTACACCAGGTTAGAAAAGCGGAATAGTTTGGATCTAGAGTCAAGTCTAAAGATCTATGATCCATATTCATTTCTGACCAGTTCATTGATGAATAAAGACACCTAAACAAATGCTATATTAATCTATTGAAAATAAAAGATTTAAATGGGAGAGTAAGACCAATATCATTTTTATGTAAGAGGCTAAAATGAACCAACGTGGTCTGATGATTACTCAGAGTATCGATGCGAACTTGTCAGGGTTCACATTTAATGGTGGATTAGACGAACAAAGTCTAAGGCAATACCTCCTTTTTTGGGACTACTTAGCTTGCCCTCAAAGCAACATGATTCATATGGGAATGGGGAATGACTTTGATTACCTTATTAGTGCCGGTCGGGCTAAATACCTACAAATAAATGATTATAGTATAAGTAACGCTGGAGCTAGTTTTTGGCGATCTTTAGAGAAAAGGGCATTTGATCAACTTCTAGTAGATCAAAAAACAGATTGGAGTATTGCTTCAAATATCAGAACCTTAGGACTCTCAGAGAGAGAGTCGTCTACGAATGACGCTTTATGTTTTAGCTTAATCGATGCCCTGAAAGTATTTACTCCTGAAGTCCCCCTTCCTGAAATACTTGAGTTTAAAGCCAGACGACAAGATATGCTGCTGGAATTCAGAGATAGCATGGATGACCTAAAAGATTTTGTGAGAATGTCACCAGATAGTGTAGAAGCATTCCAGCGAAAGCAAAGAAAAATTCAAAATGATATTGCAGAACTAAATAGATTAATTGATGAGGCTAAGCATCCATCTGTATTCCGATGTGCTGTGGATGTCTTGACAGTGGAGGGAGCGGTAGGATTTACCTCTGCAATAATATCTGGATTAGGTGGAGATCTTAGTCAAACCTTAGCATTAAAAGGTGCATCAGTAATGGGGGGGATAGGCGTGAGTATAGTCAAGCATAATTCACCAGTGAAGTTACCTGCTCACTTAAAACAATACGCATACGTTGCATGTGCAAAACAAGAGCTTTTATAGGTATAACAACTTACACAAAACCTACAGAGAACACCAATTCCCCATCGAAGTTGCCGAAGTGCGTAGACAAAAATGCCGTGGAATCATCATGGATGATGGTTCAGGCTCGGGGGGACATGGATGTCCCATCTGAGCCGTTAGGCGATTTTTGTTGGAGCATGAGGCCCGTATCTAATGCATGTAACTTCGTCGGGGCGTTATGGTGGATGCAAGGAGGATAAGGACGAGCAGTCCTCCTTGCCCGTGTGTGAGCTGGAAGCTCACGACTTTAGTTGTTAGACGCAGTCTAACTTTAAGGTCAGGCGTAGCCTGATATGTGGCAAAGCCACGACCCTTTATCAAACGAAGTTTGATTGCTAACAACAAGTCACCGTTTGCTACGTTAAGCAAACCCCAAAACTTTAGCTAAACTAAAACAATCCATAAAACAAAAGGATTTGTTTATGCCCATCGCCTGTGTTGCCACCCGCGCTAGCCTCGGTGTCCAAGCCCCTGCAGTACAAGTCGAAGTCCACCTTAGCAACGGACTACCAGCATTTAGCCTCGTCGGACTGCCCGAAGCTTCAGTCAAAGAGGCCAAAGAACGAGTGCGTAGCGCACTTATCAACGCCGGCTTTGAATTCCCCATGCGCCGCATCACCGTTAACTTAGCCCCTGCGGATCTACCCAAACATGGCGGCCGCTACGATCTACCTATCGCCATCGGCATACTCGCCGCCTCAAAACAAATTCCACTCAAATCTATCGAGCAACATGAGTTTGTCGGTGAACTGGCGCTCTCTGGCCATGTTCGCTATTGCCAAGGCTTGCTGCCTGTCATCGTCGATGCCAGCAAACAAAACACCACCTTAGTTCTTCCCGTTGATAACCGTGAAGATGCCGAACTTGTCGGCTTTGAAAAGGTGCTATTTGCTACCCATTTACAATCTCTCGTCGCCTACCTGCACGGCCAATCACAACTGCCCAGTATCGACCTTAACCTTGAATGGCTGACACAAGATAAAACTGAACCGCTATCTTGTATGAGTGAAGTCGTTGGTCAACATCAAGCAAAGCAAGCGCTTGAAATCGCAGCGGCGGGCAATCATAACTTATTGATGCTGGGGCCACCTGGCACAGGTAAAACCATGCTTGCCAGTCGCATGATGCAGCTGCTGCCGCACTTAGCGTATAACGAGGCCTTAGAGGTCGCTGCGATTCACTCTGTTGCAGGGCATAATATTAAGCCTGATAGCTTTTATCAACGTCCCTTTAGAAGCCCACACCACACCTGCTCAGCTATCTCTTTGGTCGGCGGTGGTGCTCAGCCCAAACCCGGTGAGATTTCGTTAGCTCATCGAGGCGTGCTCTTTCTTGATGAGGTGGCGGAGTTCCCAAGAAAAGTGCTCGATTGTTTACGCGAACCTATGGAGACAGGAGAAGTGAGTATTTCAAGAGCCGCAGCAAAGCTGACTTTTGCTAGCCGATTTCAGTTAATTGCCGCGATGAACCCTAGCCCTTGCGGTGATAGCGACAATGGCAGATCCAGTAATGAACAGATCCTGCGTTACCTTTCTAAGTTATCTGGCCCATTTATCGACCGCTTCGACTTAACCATAGACGTGCCTAAACTGCCATTAGGTGCACTCAATAGCCACAACAACCAAGCCGAAACCAGTGCCACGATAGCTAAACGCGTACAACAAGCCCGCGAGATACAACTTGCTCGCTCGGGGGTGCTTAACAGTGAACTGTCAGGCAAGCAGCTAAAACAAGACGCTAACTTTGATGATAACGACCTGGTTTTTTTGGAGCAAAGCGTCAATCAACTCGGCTTATCGGTACGCAGCTACCATCGTTTACAACGTGTTGCCCGTACTATTGCCGATTTACAGCAGGAGGTTAACGTAAGCCGCTCTCACATAGCGCAAGCCTTAGGGTATCGCGCTATGGATAGGTTACTGGCCTCATTATCGAGGCAATAACCACTAAATATGAGTTGCTGTAAACTTTGTCGGTTTAATAGGTTGAAATCCGCCCCTTAACCTTTTACTGCAATTTGTTGCAGTGCTGCTATGAATAAGTCGCCACATACATTTAAGCTGTGCTTTTGAAATACGAAAGTTAACTAACAAGCACTTAAGTTAGGGTTACATAAAAATCTGTTAATATTTGCACAAATCAGTTGTATCAAACCCCAGATTACAGTAAATTCCGCCAGCTTCGTTAACTCGATGATATTGAAGTAGCAAACATTTATTTACTTTGATCCTACTTAGCCAGCGCTTTTATAGCATTAGTGCCTACAAGAACAACCTTGTATAACGCAGCTGAAAAATAGTAATTAGCTGTTTGCTCACCATCCCAACCAGCTAATCACAGGCTAATGGTTATCATCTTTTATTTAATATTTTCTTATAGTTAGTAAATCATAGCCATGCCAAGTAAATTCAAATATAACAGTCAATATGCCGTTAAATCCCTTGCTGCGGGGCTCATTTTTATAGCATTGCTGGCAACGTCTCTTGGTTTAAGCCATTACCAACTCACTCGCCAGCTTACCGCAGTGGCCGTACAACTGGATAATGAGTATCAAACACGCTTGCTCGCTGCAAAAACGCAGATGAAAGAAGTGCAAGCGATGCTCAATAAAGAGCAAGAAACACACTGCTCTGAAGCAACCATAAATTCGCTGAAACAGAAGCTGTTCGAACAAAGTGATCAACCTGTTCCCTGGGTTAAGTTTAACGATGAAACACTTATTTGCTCGGCGATTGGCCGCTGGCCAGTTCCTAAAGGAAGTCGGTTATTAAGCCGCGATATAGACGGCCACGCGCTGTTTGATGGCGAGGACAACCGTACCTTTAACAAACAAAGAACGATTTATGCTAGCGCGGCAAGCAGCACTGCTCATATATTTGTGCCTGTACAATCGGCTGATGCTATCAATACTATTTTAACTAACTGCAAGATATGCGGTGGCATCGATATCAAGGTTAATGGCCATGATTGGGTAAGCCGTAATACCGATTGCAACCCGTTTGCCAGTATCGAATATCAAGCCAAAGACTCTGAGTTTAAGTACACCTTAATCGCCAATGAAACCGCTAGAAATCACTTATGGTTGATCATATTCCTGTTATTACTCATTCCAACCTCGCTGTTAGCGGGGATCCTCTACCTCTTTCGCGAACGCATATTTAAATTATATTGTCACCGTCGCTTTGTGTCTGCGTCGAATCAAGGCGATTTTTACCTTGCCTATCAGCCGATTATTGATACTAACAATGGACGTGTTTTTGGTGTGGAAACCCTATTAAGGTGGCGCACAAAAGGCAGTAAACATCGAGAGACCAGCAGTTATATATCTATGTTAGAGCAAGACTCGATAATGCCAAAACTGACGCAATGGATGATAAAAACGGCTCTCAGTGAATTAAAATCGTTACTGAAAAGTAATCAGATCGCTAGATGCAGTATCAATATTAGCGCCAAGCAAATAGAGCAAGGCCGGGTACTCTCTTACCTGCAACAGTTAGCCAATAATGGTTACCCGGTTGATCAGTTATGCTTTGAGTTAACAGAGCGTCAGCCTATCGAATCCTGGCAGGCGATGCGTGAATTTATCGCTGGCTGCAAACAGTTAGGCTGTCGGATTAAGTTAGATGACGTGGGCATAGGCTACGGCGGCGGTATACTTCTTCAACAATTGGAGTTCGATTGCCTAAAGATTAATAAGGCCTTCACCAAGATACTCTCGAGTGAAAATAATCAACCGTTTTTGATCCGCTCCTATGTCGCCATCGCCAAAGAGATGAATATTGCTCTTATCGCTGAAGGAGTTGAAACCCAGGATCAAGCCGAGCAACTTAAGAAGCTCGGGATTCATTTGCATCAAGGCTGGCTCTACTCAAAAGCCTTACCTGCAACGGAACTCAGATCTTACCTTCTCAATCATTAATATAAAAATCTAAGCCCTGGCATTGCCGGGGCTTAACCTTTACTGGTGACGACTTTTCATAAACAAGCATCACTCATGCTGACAATTAATCACAAACGTCCCCTAAATACTAATAGACTGCACCGTTAATCGTCGAAATTTAACATCTAGATTGAGACCAAACCTGACAACGAGTACTATAAGTCTCCAATTTTTTTCTTGAGGTTGTTAATGGGCGCGATAGTGTCACGCATTAGAGGAAGCTTTGCCTTCTTGTGTTATTTTATTAACACGTTATTTTGGGTCACCCCAATTCTTATTATGAGCATTTTTAAGCTCATTCCTTTAAATGTGACTCGCAAGGGCTGCACCTATTTCCTCGATTTTTGTGCCAGCGCCTGGATCAGCGTCAATGGCTTTATCGAAAACCGACTGCATCCGATCAAACTCACGATTGAAGGTGATAGCGAGCTGTCTACCAAAGAGTGGTATATGGTTATCGCTAACCACCAGTCTTGGGTAGATATCCTCATCTTGCAGCGAATTTTTAACCGTAAAATCCCCTTTTTGAAGTTTTTCTTAAAACAAGAATTGATCTTTGTACCTGTACTGGGGCTCGCCTGGTGGGCGCTGGACTTTCCATTTATGCGTCGTTATAGCAACGCACAATTAAAGAAAAACCCTAAATTACGTGGCAAAGATATCGAGATCACGCGTAAGGCCTGCGCCAAGTTCAAAAGCAAACCTGTCAGCGTAATGAACTTTGTTGAGGGTACCCGTTTCCATCCTAGTAAGCACAACAAACAGAACTCACCTTTTGCTCACCTGCTTAAGCCTAAAGCTGGCGGAATGGCTTTTGCCCTTTCAGCAATGGGCGAGCATATTGATAAATTAGTCGACGTTTCTATCTATTACCCCGGCAAGGTGCCAACCTACTGGGAGTACATTAGTGGCCAAGTCAAAGAAGTTAGAGTTCATATCACGGTTAATAATATTAGCGATGAACTGCGCGGTGATTATATCAAGGACCGTCAATTTAAAATTCAATTCCAGCAAGAGTTAAACCTTATCTGGCAGCAGAAAGATCAGGTTCTAGCCCAATTAGCACAAGCAGAAAACACCCGAGAAGAGGCATAAGAGCAAGATGTTAAACTTTTTACCTGCACCCATCTTATATTTTATAAGTACCCTGTTATTGATCATTAATACAGCTTTGTGGGCATCACTTATCAGCATAGGTGGCATCATTAAGCTGCTACTGCCTTTTACCGCTACTCGCATCGGCTTAACCCATATCATGAATCGCTTCATGTGGGCCTGGGCTACCTGTAATGGAGGGATTTTATATCTACTCGCCGACATTGAATGGGATGTAGAAGGGCTAGAGAATCTCGACAAAAAGAGTTGGTATCTGCTGATCAGTAACCACCTCAGTGGTTTTGATATTGCTGCGCAAACTTATGTGTTACGTAACCATATTCCCATGCTCAAGTTTTTCCTTAAAAAAGAGCTTATGTATGTGCCGTGCTTAGGCTTGGGTTGCTGGGCACTGGATATGCCCTTTATGAGCCGTACTAGCCCGGCTAAGTTAAAGAAAAATCCTAAGCTCAAGGGTAAGGATTTAGCCTCTACTCGCAAAGCCTGTGAAAAGTTTAAAACCATGCCCACGTCTATCATCAACTATGTTGAAGGCAGCCGTTTTACAGAAGAGAAGCATACACGCCAAGATTCGCCTTATCGCTATCTATTACGCCCCAAAGCAGGCGGGATTGCTTTTGCCCTTTCGGCAATGGGCGAGCAGTTCACCAATGTCCTCGACGTGACGGTTCTTTACCCTGAAGTATTTAAAAAAGATGCCTTATATGAAGTAATGCATGGCCGCATGAAGAAAATTGTCGTGCGCGTAAAAGTACTACCTGTGCCTGAAGTGGATAATAAGCGTTATTTTTCTGAAGCTTCTTACCGCGTCGACTTTCAACGCTGGCTCAATGAACTTTGGGAAAGGAAAGATGAAGAGATCCATCAATTGATGCTTAAGCATAATAGCTCTAGCGAACATATTGTTGTTAAGCCTAAACAATAACTATCATTTTCTGCCCATCAATAATCAGGCCGCATTTTAAATGCGGCCTTTTCTTTATTTTGAAATCAATTGCAAGTCACAAAAACGTCAATAATACCCATGCAATATACTCATAAACCAATAAAAACGATATCGCTATAATTGAGCGTAAAAACAGTATGTTCCTCTACCCAGGTAGATATACGCCCTTCCTATTCAAACCAATTAACAACATTGCCCTATAAAGCCCTAATGAAAAATAGTCACGGTCAAATTATTGACTGGATTTATAGCCAATAACTGGATAAGTTAACCTCGACTTTAAACATTGATGCAACAAGGGAAACCAAATGTATCACAAGAATCATTTAGCCAGTGTGTTGTTCATTTTCTTATCCGTTTTGGTAAATACCGCCTGCGCCACTCAAGGCGTAGATCAAAGTCGCCAACAAATTATTGAGCTCAGTGGTAGTGATATGGCCCGCTACTGGGTAACAAGAGACAAGCTTATTGATTGGCAGCAACTACTCCCAACAGACACTCATATCAACACTGGCAAACATAAAGCAGTTTATGAGGTATCGTTTGTAGTCAATACTCACGGACAGATGAGTCAAGTCACCATGAAAAATCTTGCCAATGGCACTAGGGTTCCTGCTGAGTTATTGGTCGGTGTAGACGACTATCAATTTTTTGCCACGGCATACAACATCACTCGCCAGGCTGTAAAAGTAAATGCCACGGTAGAGCTGTAAATTTACTGCTGTCGCCAAATAATATGGTGGGTATTGTAGTCTTATGCTAATCAGTGCAATACCAATTTGTACAAGCCCAATCTGTATAAGACTGATTTGTATAAGACTAATGAGTATTGCTTTAAAAATAACAAAAAAGGCTCCTATTTAGGAGCCTTTTTAGATCTAGTTAATCTAGTTAACTTTGCACACGCTTTACGTGCTGCACCCAGCCTTCAGGCCCTTGAATATGGCCTTTTTGGATCTCGGTTAACACCTTATAAATTCGCTTAGTGTGCTCACCTACTTCGCCATCACCAACCGTGACGATGCGGTTATCCTCAAAGATATAAGAGCCTACTGGAGAGACCACGGCTGCAGTACCAAAGCCACCTGCTTCAATAATCTCACCTGACTCGATGTCACTAATAAACTTATCCAGCATCACCGTCTCTTGGCGTACGTCGCAGCCCAGTAACTCGCCCAAATCGAGAATTGACTGTGAGGTAATCGACTTTAAGATAGTGTCGGTAAATTTAGGGATAATAATGCTGCCATCTTTCAGCACGTGGAAGTGGTTCATCGCGCCCACCTCTTCAATCTGCTTATTGTTAGCATCCAGATACAGCACCTGCGCTGCACCATACTCTGCAGCAGCTTTACCCGCCTTAAGTGATGCCGCGTAGTTACCTGCCGCCTTTGATGCGCCAGTACCACCAGAAACAGCACGGTGAAAACGCTCGCTAATCAGCAAACGAATCGCCTTATCAAAGCCGTCGCTATAGTAAGGGCCGCTTGGGCTTAACATCACACAAAAAGTGTATTGCTCACTTGGGCTGACCGATAAACGATCTTCAGTGGCAAAGATAAACGGGCGGATATAAAGGCATGCGCCTTCTTGCATAGGAAACCACAAACGATCGACATCGATCAACGCGTTGATCGCATCAATCTGCATCTGCTCAGGCAATGCGGGAATACAAAGAATATCGGCCGAACGATTAAGTCGCTCGGCATTTTTATCAATTCGGAAAGTGTAGATTTCGCCGTCTTCATGTTGAAAGGCTTTTGCGCCCTCAAATACCGACTGACCATAGTGCAGCGCAATGGCGCCCGGTGCGACTTGAAAGGGGCCATAAGGAACGACTCTAGGATCTCGCCACTCACCATCGCGATAATCCATTAAAAACATGTGGTCAGTTCTTAGGTTACCGAAGCCAACGTTGCTTGTAGGCTTAAATTGCTCGGTACGGCGCTCTAACGCAGGTTTTAAGTTATAAGTTATTTGCATTGTATACCACCTTGATTACTGATTGAGCAGCCTATCAGTGGTCATAAAAAAGTCAAGCAAAACGGGGGCTAGCCTGAAGATCTTCAACTTATGCAAAACATTCAAACTGCCCTGAAATTAATCAAATTGAGACCTACAATCCGACAATTTCCCTATGCTTAAACACGTTTCACAACTGCGTATATTGCCATGGCCTTTATCTAGAAAATGCTTAATACGGCCAGATAATGACTGCATCATTTCACGAGTAATAGGTTCACGCCACTGGTAATGGTTCATTAAACGGCTTATGTGGCGATAGCCTATATCATCATTGACACTAAAATATTGCTCGTCCATTAAGCCACTTTGATACGAAGACGTGGCTCCCGCCAAAAAGAAGTACAGCGCCTGACTCAAGTCATCTATTTCAACTTGTGTCGCTTGCAGCTCACCTTGTTCAACAGCATGCTCTAAAGGCCTTTTAATTCTGCTCCAAAATAAATTAACTCGGTTCTTTAATATTTCAACTTTTTGAGAACTGGCTAATTGCCAGAACATACTGTTAATAGAGACAACTCGCAAAATATTAAATATTGGACTTCTCTTCACAACTTCAAATGTGAATAAAATAGATAGAACTGCATGTTCGTAGATATTTAAATCAGGGTTTTCTTTTATAAATACAGGTATTTGACTCGAGGTTGTATTCCTTAAGAATAAACAAACTAAGACATCCTCTTTAGACTCAAAATACTTATATAACGTATTAGTAGAACATCCTGCGCCCTTGGCTATTTGTGCAAACCTAAAAGAAACAACACCTTGATTATCAATCAATTGTTCAGCAACATCTAATAATTGATTACAGCGAATAGCATCCATATTATTACTAGGGCACTGCATGTTAGCCTCTTATTTAATTATATAGTTAAGATTGATACTACGGTTAAATATTCATTTAGATACTGAAAAGAAACATTTTCTTGAAGGCCTCCACAAAAAACTTTCTCCCCCAATATAAAGTGTGATTCCGCGCATGTTTGATTACATCTCCAAATCATATTGTTAACCCAAGTTAAATGGAGATAAAAAAATGCAAACAAGACGTTCATTTTTAAAACTTGGTGCTGGAGCGGCCGCGGTTGGCGCACTAGCCCCACTATCAGTAAGCGCAAATTCATCTGATGTGAAATGGGATGAAACCCATGAAATCGTGATTGTAGGTTCCGGTTTCGCAGGCCTCGCCGCCGCAGTAGAAGCGGGAAAATTGGGCGCAAAGGATATTGTCGTATTTGAGAAGCTGGGTGTGTACGGTGGTAACTCTACTCTCAATGCTGGCCAAGCCTGCTTTGCCGATACCGATCTACAGAGAAAACTCGGTATTAAAGACAGCGCCGATTTAATGGTAAAAGACCAATTAGCTTCAGGTCGTGGTTATGCTAGTGAAGCACTATTACGTCATAGTGCCGAGCTTGGACCTTACATTTACCAATTAACGAAAGATTGTGGCTGCGTCTACCGCGATCACATCATCAACACTGGCGGTACAAGTGCGACTCGCAGCCACCAAGTCGTTGAACGCTCAGGGGCAGGCTTTATTCGCCCAATGTTAAAAACAGCTCGTAGCTACGGTGTAAAAACCAAAACCCGCCATAAGTTCGAAGGTTTGATTACCGCCAAAGATGGCAGCGTACTAGGCATTAAAGTACGTAAAGGTTACCACACCGATCATGAAGACTCCGGCAAGATCATTAACGTAAAAGCAGAAAAAGGCGTGTTAATCGCAACTGGCGGCTTTGCAGCTAACGTCGCATTTCGTCAAGCGCTTGATCCTACATTAGGGGACGAAGTAGGTCACACTAACGCTCGTGGTGCTACGGGTGATGGCCTTATTGCCATGTTAGCTGAAGGCGCAATGCCTATCCATTTGAGCTTCATTCAGTCTGGTCCTTGGGCGTCGCCTGATGAAGGTGGTTTTGGTTACGGCGCAGGCTTTTCTTTATACAACTTCCCGCACTCTATCGCGATCGACCGCAATACTGGTATGCGCTTCATGAATGAAACCGCAGACCGTAAACACCGCGCAGATCTAGAGATCCAGCGTCGTGATAAAGATGGCAAGCCAAACCCTGCTCTACTTATCGCCCCCAAACACGAAGCACAAAAAGATCCGTCAATGGAAAATGTGCTCAAGTATAACGTTGCCTGGGAATTCGGCAGCATTGAAGCCATCGCTAAACACTTCGATTTACCACTAAGTCCATTGAAAAAACAGGTTGATGACTGGAACCAATACGTTAAATCCGGTGAAGACCCGCAGTTCGGCAAGCGCATGGATATGGGCGCCGGCATTTATTTAACGGCACCATTTATTGTGCAGCGTTTATGGCCAAAAGTGCATTACTGCCAAGGTGGCATCCAAATTAATAACAAAGCTGAAGTTATTGCGGCAAAGAACGGCAAGCCTATTCCAAATCTTTATGCTGCAGGTGAAGTTTCTGGTGGTGTTCATGGAGTTAGCCGCCTAGGTGGTTGTTCGACTCCAGACTGCATGGCATTTGGCGTCACAGCCGCTCGATCGATGATGAAAGCATAAGGATACCAACATGAAACCAATGACGACTTTACTTGTGCTGATATTTAGCAGCGTTATCGCCCTTTCAGCTCAAGCTCAAGATCAGCGTGATTATCACGAAGCGCTATACGAAGAGGGTTGTAAAACCTGTCATGACCAAGGGCTAAAAGCCTTTCCATCTGATGATTCCTGCTTGCAATGCCATGACATGGGTGAGCTGGCAGAACAAACCAAACGTGAAGGGCATGAGGCAAAGCAAAACCCACACGATAGCATGCACTACGGCCAAGAAGCGCCATGTATGGAGTGCCACGGGGAGCACACCAAGAAGCAAGCTATCTGTATGGATTGCCACAACTTTGAGTATCCAAAGTTTAAATAGCATCAAATTAAATAATTAAAAAACATGGGGAAATGATAATGAGAAAACTACTTGCCGCCTCGGCAATTCTAATTACGGGTTGCGCCGTTGCAGCTGATAAGCCAGCCGATAAACCTTGGCACAATGAAAAGCCAACATTATCAACAATTAATGCACCAACTAAAGTAATGCCTATGGTATGTAAGCAAGAGCAAGCCATGGCCTATCTTAAAGAGTTACAAAGCGGTGAAAAGGATATTTACAGCATTCAGTCAAACGATCACGGCGGTAAAGGTGCTAATGATTCTGGCTGGTTAACTTGGCGTGTTGACGACCCAAGTAATCTTATTCCTTGTCCTGCTGGCGGCGCCTCAGACTCTGAAGTGGGTATGTGCTGGAAAGAGCTAAACGATGAACCAACCGTTATTGGTTTAGTGCGCGTAGCACCTGGCACTGCTGCACCGCACTATCACCGTGAAATGGAATGTTATTACGGCCTAAGCGGTGAAGGGCTAACGTGGGCACAAGAGCGCATGCAACCTTTTGGCCCTGGTGACTATATTGAGATCCCAAGTAAAGCAATTCACTACACGCCTAATACTTATGATGATCAAGACCTGATCTATATGTACTGGTTCCCACTCGATGGCAAATTCTCAACATTTAAGTACCAATGGCCACAAGATGTGGGTCCAGGTGAGCAACTCATGTTTGACTTCGTACCTTACACCAACTCTAAGCTCGTTCGTTCAGGTAACGGTGGCTATGGTTGGGACGTGATTCAGAAATCTAAGTAATCTTACTCAATAGAGATGGAGGCCAACTTAAGTTGGTCTCCTTATTAACTATGAAAAAAATAATCCTAGCGTTAAGCCTACTTTTTAGCCCCAATCTATTTGCCGAAGAACCTATCTCCATATTATGGAATAACCTTGCTCCGGGGCCTGTAGATTTACCCGTTGATACCAATGTCAACTTAGCACTCGATGGTAAAAAGGTCATTATTCCTGGGTTTATCGTGCCATTGGATGGTCAAAACAGTGGCTACACCAAAAACTTTCTACTCACTCCACAGCAAGGCGCTTGTTTTCACAAACCGCCATCACCTGCAAATCAACTAATACATGTCGCTTTCGATGTACCAATAGCCATTCCAGATCTGGAACAACCTATGTATATAGCAGGAACCTTGAGCATTAAGAGTGCCCAAGCCGGATTTGCCAAAACGGGTTATCACCTAAAAGGAATTGAAGCGATTGAATACCCGACTCCGGTAAAAGTAGCCCAAGCAGACCACCAGCATTAACTCACTTTGCACACTCAGTTTAAGCGACGCTGTCTTTTTTGCGTAAGCAGGGTGCTTCGCTATTAACCGAGGAGCTAGTCAAGGCACTGCAAGCGCTACAGCTCATATGGTCGCGATAATGTTTATCAAAAAAGCTCGAACTTCTATTCTCTAATGACTCAAAAAGCTCAGGGGTAAGTGGCTTAACCCACTTATATTGCGCCATCAATCTTGCCAAGTGGCGGTAACAGGTCTCGCGACGATTTGATAAGTATTCAGGCGCAATCAATTGGCTTTCGAACTGGGTTAATGAGCCTGTAAGGTAAAAGGTTATCCCTTGAACGAGCTCTTTCACCTGCAAGGGGGTGGCATCAAGCTCACCTCTTGCTACGGCTTCATTGAGAGAGTCGGTAAACCAGCCCCAAAATGCATTAATACGTTTTTTGAAGCGATCGACTTTTTCGTCACTCGCTAACTGCCACACCATGGTATTGACTGAAACTGAACGCAGAGTAAAAAAACTCTTGCTGCGTTTGATGGTTTCAAATGTAAACAAAATCGGTAACAGCACTTTTTCTTGAGCCGTTAAATCCGGATATTTGTTAATAAATATCGGCAGGTGATTAGAGGTCGCACTGCGTAAAAAAAGGCAAACCAAAACATCCTCTTTTCGCTCAAAAAACTTGTACAGTGTCCCTGTCGAACAGCCCACTTCCTTCGCGAGTTGCGAGAACTTAAACGACACAATACCTTGCGATTCTATGAGCTGTTCAGCCGCGTCAAGTATTTGATTGCAACGCATCATAGGCAGCGCTTCAGTGGGACATTTCATCTATAAAAAACCTGTATCTCGAATTAAGGCGATTATGCGCTTGTAACAATTACAGATTATAGATATCTCTTCCCTAATCGGGATTCAGTTCACGCTAATACTCCTTTATTGGTAGGCTTTGTGAGTCACGTCATACAAACATTAGTGCAATAACTTGTAACCCTATATGGAATTGAGTTCACATTTTTATAGCGTTAAAACCGCATCCTATTTTAAGAGAAAAGATCTTCGAGATCTGCCTCACGAATAAATTTGTCACTGAAAAAATGGCGTGACTTAGTTCACCTTTAACAAGCGAACTTGCGTTTATCTTTAGCTCATTCCCATTGAGAGAATTACAAAATGCAAGGTAGAAGAAACTTTTTAAAGCTAAGTGCTGGCGCAGCAGTTGGCAGTTTAGCGGCAACATTACCCGGTACCGTACAAGCTAAGACTTGTGGTGAGATTAACTGGGACGAAAGCGTTGATGTCATTGTTGTCGGTTCTGGCTTTGCCGGTCTTTCTGCAGCCCTAAATGCTAAGCGTCAAGGCTTAGGTTCGGTACTTGTTTTAGAAAAGATGCAAGTGATTGGCGGTAACTCTGCTATCAACGGTGGTTGGTTGGCTATTCCTAAGAACCCAATCCAGTTAGCGCAAGGCGTCAATGACGACTCTCCTGAAGAACTAGTAAAAGATCAGATTATCTCTGGCCGCGGCATGCAAAACGAGCCTGCACTGCGTCTTATCGCTAACCGTTCTTTAGATGCCTACGATCTTTGTATCGACACAGGCGTTAAGTTCCGCGATGGCTTTAATATCCAGGTGGGCGGCCACAATAAAGCTCGCGCTATTCGTACTCAACACGGTACTGGCGGTGACATCACCACCAAGCTATATGAAGCCGGTGTAAAAGAAGGCGTTGATTACCGTCTACAGCACTATATCGAAGACTTCATCATGGAAGGCCAGAAGATTATTGGCGTAAAAGTGCGTAAGAACTACCGCTTCCCCGATCTAAAAACCGGTAGCACCATTTTTGTTAAAGCTAACAAGGCCGTTGTGCTCGCTAATGGCGGCTTCGCGCGCAACATGGCGCTACGTGAAGCGGTTGATCCATCTCTAGACCCAACACTAGATTGCACTAATGCAATGGGCGCAACAGGCGAAGTCACCCTGACGGCGATGGCTTACGGCGCACTACCTGTACACATGAACCTTATCCAAACGGGCCACTGGGGTTCTCCAGATGAAGGCGGATTTGGTTGGTCAAACGCCTTACTATCTATCGGCTGGCACCAAGGTGTGGCGATTAGCGTGCTCAACGGCAAACGCTTTATGGATGAACGTGCAGACCGTAAGACCTGCTCTGAAGCCATCATGAAAAACCGCAACGCTGATGGTAGCCCAGCGTACCCAGTAGTGTTCTTCAACTACAACAACTACGCCAAAGATGACCGTGTTGTACGTGCCATCCGCGACAAGATGGCGTGGAAGGTCGACTCATTAGATGAGATCGCCGCTAAGTTCGATATTCCAGCCGCAGAGCTTAAGCGCAGCATTGTTGAATACAACAAGCACGTGAGTGAGCGTAAAGACCCGCTATTCAATCGCAAGATGGATACGGCAGAAGAGCTAACAGGCCCATTTGTTGTGTCACGTATTTGGCCAAAAGTGCACTACTGCATGGGTGGTCTAAAAACCGATTTAGGCGCTCGCGTCATTGATGGCCGCTCTATGGAGCCTATCAAGAACCTATACGCAATAGGTGAAGTAACAGGTGGTATCCACGGTGAAGCCCGTTTGAGTTCTACATCCTGCCTAGAGTGTCTAGTCATGGGTATCGTAGTGTCTGAAACCATCAAAGCTGATCTTTAAGGAGCCATCAAATGAACAAGTTATTACTAAGCGCACTACTTGGCCTTGCTCTATCTAGCAACGTGATGGCTGGCGAGCTAGTCAAGATGAAAGGCAAGACTGAAGGACGCGTAAACCACGAATTTATCTATCAAGATGGCTGCCAAACTTGCCACCAAGGTTCAGGTAAGAAAAACGCAACTGACGCAGCCTGCGTTGAGTGTCATGGCGACATTAACAGCATCCCTGTCGATGAAAGCAAGCTAGCCATTCCTGAAGCGCATCCTCACAAGTCACTGCATTACAACCAAGGCGCAAGCTGCCTTGCATGTCATGCCGAGCACGAGAAAAAAGCACCAGTTTGTACAGAGTGCCACCGTACTTGGTTTGAAGAGATGTAATTCGATTAATTGATTTACAAAATCTAAAAATAGCAATAGGGAATGATGATGAAAAAAACCACTAAGTTTATGTTGTCGATGGTGGCTACAGCAATCGCACTTTCAGGTGCTTCAGCTTATGCTGCTGAGCAAACTGAAGACGGTATCAAGCTAGGCGGCGCTGTGCGTGTTAACTACGCCTACCGTGACTATGACGAAGCTAACAAAGATAAAGGCGGTGACTTTTACTTTGATATGGCAGCAATCAAGTTTGATGGTAAGCATGGTGACTGGGGTTTATCGGCTGAATACCGTTTTACCTCTGGCACTAACTACATCAAGTACGGTTACGCTTACTACGACGTAGACCCAGACTGGCAACTACAACTGGGGATCAACAAGGTGCCATTTGGCAACCCGGACTTCATCTCAAACAGCTACTGGTTTGGCATTCCTTATTACTTAGGTTTTGAAGACGACCATGACACAGGTATCAAGGCGGTTTACGAAAAGAATGGCTGGCACACCGATTTAGCTTTCTATAAGAGTGCTGAATATGGTCCGTCTGAAAACAAACGTTATTCGACTGATATCTACAGCGGCACAATTGCAGCCAGCGGTATCACTTACTATAACGAAGAGACTAACCAGTTCAACGTGCGCCAGACGTACACCGCTGAGCACGAAGGCGGCCAAACCACTTTTGGTGGCTCTGCACAGTACGGTCAGATCTATAACAGCAATACCGGTAACAACGGTGATCGTTACGCTGTCGCGCTGCACTTAGACAGCAGCTATAAAGGCTGGAACTTGCAACTGCAAGCAATGCAATACGAATACGATGCCGCTGACGCTGTTGATGCTAACAAGATCGCGGTGTCTGTTGTGAGCTGGCAGTATGAGATCGCTTCTAAAGGCCAGTCTTATAGCGCTAACATCGCTAAGACATTTGCGACCGATTGGGGTAGCGTTAAGTGCTACAACGATTTTGGTTTAATGACACCCGATGTTGATGACGATAGCTACGACAACAGCATGCAAAACGTGACTGGTTGTGCGATTTCAGCTGGCCCAACTTACACCATGGTCGATTTTGTTATGGGTAAGAACATGACCTTCTCTACCGCGAACAACGATCACGTGGGTCTTCCAGAGATGGGCGATAGCTGGGACAAGCGCGTGAATATTAACTTCGGTTACTACTTCTAATCGCAGCTAATCGTTCAGCGATGGTGTTAGTACTGACTAACAATCCGAGCACAGGAACACGCAGAGATTATTAGCATAGCTAACCGTATTAATTAGCGTTACCGACAAAAGCGAAGCTGCTCTCACTTCGCTTTTGTCACCCCATTTACCTATTAGATTCACCCAACTATTGGACCGGTACAGTATCCCTGCTTACTGTCGCCGCGATGGATCACGCCCTTTTTATATAAAAAATACTAGGGCTTTTTTACCCCTTCCCTACAAGAAATAACTATGAAATCGATGACAAAACTTTCAATCTGTATCTGTTTTATTGGCGGCTTCTCCTCGTCATTGATGGCCAGTGAGTACCACTTCGGTGGATTCCTAAAGGCCAACGCACGTTATGTGGATGGCAACATTGCCTTTCAAGACAGTTGGACTGGCGGTGGTCGTGTCACCGACTCAGCCAAAAGAACTCAATTTAGCGCCGCTGAAAGCCGCTTCAATGTTGGGATAACACACGGCGAAGTTTATGGTTTTGCTGAGATTGATTTCTCAGGTTCGGCTCAAGGTAATGCGGCTTTTTCTAATTCCTATAGCCCGCGCTTACGCCACGCCTATATCAACTATCAAGACTTCACAGCTGGCCAAACCTGGTCAACCATGGTCAATACCAGCGCCTTTGCCGAAACGGCTGATTTAGGTGGGCCCTTAGTGGGCCAGGCGATGGTGCGCCAAACTTTAGTGCGCTATAGCAAGGGGAACTGGCAATTTGCACTAGAAAACCCATACACCTATGGCACTAAAGCTGGCGGCACTCAAGCCAGTAGTACTCACACAGATATTACTCACACAAATAGTACTCAAGCGGATAAAGAATGGGTCGATACCAGCAATGATTATATTCCCGATGCGGTGATCCGTTTCAATCAAAAAGGCGCCTGGGGCAATGTCTCTGTAGCAAGCTTAGTGCGTTATTTAGACCCACAAGACACGGCCCAACTTGGCGCTGGCGTGTCACTGGCCGCCAAGCTCAAAACCTTTGGTAAAGACGATATTCGCCTGCAACTTCACTACGGCAACCTAGGCCGCTATGTCGGCACTGATGCGGCTAGAGATATGATTAACGGCGAGATAGAAACCACCACCTCGGCCATGTTTGCTTATCGCCACTTCTGGACTGAGCGCACTCGTTCAAGCCTTTTCTACGGGCACACTATCACCGAAGAGGAGCAGACTAACCGTTTCCATGCAGGGGTGAATCTATTCACAAATCTTACCCCAGTGCTAGAGCTAGGTTTTGAATTAGGTCGCTACCAGATTGATGATGGACTAAGCCCTTATGAAGATATCGCTGCCGCAAAAGGCGCGTCTAATTACGCCCAATTGAGTTTGCAATTTCATATCTAAAACGCAGTAAAGGAAAGATTATTCGCGACCGAGCTCACGAATAAGTTTGCTGCTTAAAATGCTGCGTGATCCATTTCAACTTTACGCAGCAATTATCACTTTATTGTTAGTTCAAGCCCGTTAAAACGAGCACAATATCGCAGCTTTAGCTGCATCAGCTAAAAAACAGGATAAGAATGATGAAACTAAAAATGATGTTCGGTATTGCCGCGCTAACTTCTACAGCCGCATTTGCCCAAGGCCCACAGTGTGATCACGCCCAACTGCCATACCAGCAGATGACGCCAGTCCCATACGACAGCACCCCCTACTCGCCACAGGACACCATGCCAGAGCAGTGTAGCAACCCAGAAGTTGAAGCGTATATCGCAGCATGGGAAGCAGGTGAAATTGACTTTAGAACCATTAAGTCAAATAGCAGCATCGCTGCCGATCAGCAATTTTGTAAGTCATTAGATGACGATGGCAACGTATTAGAAATTCAAGACTGCGATAAGTCAAAGTCACCAGTAGGTTATATCTGGAAAGAACTGTCAGATAGCCCTGTGGTCATTGGTATCACCGACGGTGGTAAATCAGACCACGCGCCGCACTTCCATGGTCAGCCTGAGTGTTATTACGTGGTAAACGGTGAAGGTCAAACTCTGGCCGATAACCAGTTCAAGAAGCTAGGCACAGGCCAGTACTTCTACATTCCTGGTGCGACTATCCACAACACTCCTATCATGTCTGAAAAAGGCCTAGGTGTAATGTACTGGTACCCAAACAACGCTCACTTTAACGGCTTTAAGTACTACTGGCGTAAAGACGTTAAAAACCTACGTGTAGCTGAAGAAGCCTTCGACCGCGTAGATGAGATCCGTAAGCGTGACCTAAACTTAGGCCCATACGGTACTAACGAAGCTATCTTCAAAAAGTAAGAAGTGTTAGCAGTTAGAAATGAGTGGCAAGTTAGGCTCAAACCTAATTAATAAACAAAAACTAAGAACCCAGCATAAGCTGGGTTCTTTTCTTTAAAAGCTATAAACCACCAAGCGCTCACTTCGCTTACTACGCCGAGGACACGGAGAAAAGAAAAGCCCGGGTGGCTTTTCTTCGTGTCCTTCGCGTCCTTTGTGTGATGTGGTCCACTCTTATCTTTCGAAGTCAGCGATTTTTATCAGTTTCACTTCCTTAAGTGAGCGGCATTACTCAAATGAGCCCTTTTGCTTTTCCACTCCACTGTATTAAAACGCTTCATTGACGTTAAAATAAAAGCCTGTATCACCATCACCCCAGGCCATGTCTAATCTTAAATTGACTCTAGGTTTAACCTCGAAGCGATAGCCTATACCACCATTGGGTAGGATTTTATTGCCATCAAACTCGCTGATGTCATCAGCAATCACACCTGCACCGCCCCAAAACACCATACCATGACGCCCAGGCAGATTAAGCCGATACTCCACTTGCGTCATCAGCAGCTGTTTATCGCGGTAACGCCCCGATGTATAACCGCGAAGCAGATCGCCGCCTCCCGCTTTGGATAGTTGATCCCATGGCACATCTCCACTGGTAAAGCGACCACGCACTTGCCAGGCCAAGATATCTTCATCACGACCGGTCTGCATGTATTCGCTATACAAGGCGTTGTAGACATCAAAATCTGTTTTACTGCCTAAATACTGACGATAGAAGGTGGCATCAATTTCTAAGATACGCCCCGACTGCGGGTTTAATACATTGTCTCGACTGTCATGATTAAGTAGCAGGTTCACACCGACGCTGCGGGAGCTTTCATCAAGAATGTCTGTATCGACATTCGAGTCTAATACATTAATTTTACTGGCATCGGCGTAGTTAAAATCAAAGCCAACACCGACAAAACTAGTGGGGCTCATTCGCTGCAAGAACATAGGGTTAATCGAGATAATCCGCTGGTTAAACTCGACGCGATTAATCTCTTGATGATTAGTGTCATAACCCACACCGTAAAAAACATCTGGCGCATCGAAGACTTCGGCATTGAGGTAAAAACGCTGCTGGTCTTGATTGATAAAGGTCTTGTTAGCAACCGCCACACCTAATGCACCATTAGTTGAGGCGAGACCATTGATCACCAATGAAGACAGCTGACTGACTTCGTCATCGGGATCATATTGATATAAGCCGACCGCCGAGATCCCAACACCTAAATCCATCTCAGGGTTATAAAATGGTCCCGGCAAGTAGCTAAAGTCGATCAGTTTGTCTGGATCAAATTCACCATCTGCGCCCAGCGTTTGCAAGAAGTCTTCTAACCAACCTTGCGACGCTTTTTCATCAGCTTCGCCCTCTTTGATAACCGTCGTTTCATTCCCTGCAACTTCATCCGCTACGACTTCATCCACAGCTGTGTCATTAGCTGTAACAGTGACATCGTTAACAGCAACGTCAGCCCACGCTGGCGTGCTGATACAAGCCAAAAAGGCCGCCAGAGCAGAGGTTCTGCTCATCAGTAAGGTTTTATTCAAGCGACTCAATCGCCCCTTGCTCAAGCCATTGCGCTTCATTTGGGCTCCATAGGTACAGCAGCCTCGTTCGCATCATCTAGCTGCAGATGTTGGCGTAGTTCTATTTCATCTTGCACTTGGTTATATTGGCTAATTTGGTAGAAATCAGCTTGAGTAAAACCGTCTTGCCACAGCTTTGCAGGAATATGCTCAAAACTGTGCTTAAATTTGTCAGCAACAATCAGCTTTTGCTGCGCAACCTTATCAATATCAATACCGTGAACGGTGCGGCTTAATGATAAGTTGTGTGCTTGATGCTCGGACGCAAACAACTCCTCAACTTCACTCCATTTAGCATGGGGCTCAGCCAACGATTTAGGCACTAAGAAAGGCGACTGCTGATCGCCTAATTTATAATGACGTTTTAACAACATAAATTTACTCGGTAATGGCTGCTGTGAGTCCCACCAGTGGCCATCAATCACATCAAATAGCGCATTGGTTTGCTTAATAGAAACCGGCTCAAGCCAATTAAGCGTAGCCGCTAACCATTGAGTCATATGCTGGTTATACAGCTCTTTATTCATCGCTAGATTATTATTAATCAGCGCTAAAGCAATTTTAGCTCCAAGCATATTGGAGTAGAGATCTTCTGGTGAGTAGGCCGATACCGTTTCGGACCAAGGCGCCCAACTACGATAACCATGCCACTGAGCGACCTCATGGGCTTCAGCCATAAAGTAAGCCAGTCTCACCGCTATTGCCCCTGCGGTTTCCCAACGCTGACGCGGACTCAACTGAGCAATATCAAACTCGCTTAGCTCAATCGTTCTAGGACCAATCTCATCAGGTAGCGTAATGCTTTGCTGCTGCCCAAGTTTTGGATAGATGCGGTAAAACAGCGCGATAGCATTGTCAGCCGTGTCGCGTACATGGGCCAAATCAATAAAGCCGCCTTGCAGCGTATACATCTGGCCATTGTTTTCAGTACCACGGCTACCATTGGGGGCATCTTTTTGATAACTAAAAGTACCCGCCTCATAGGCGTGTGGGCCCACTTTATCGACGGCTAAGGTATTGGCGTAGCGAAAAAAAGGCACAGGTATAGGGCCTACAGTCACCTTTTGTGCATTACCAAAGGCGCAGCAAGGACGCACCGCCTCGGGGATGCGCACTAAAGGCAGCTCTTGCAGCTCGATTGCATGCAGTAGGTTTAAGTCTGGCTCACTGTCTAATGCCGCCTCGATTGCAATATCACTGGGCAGCGCGCGTACTTGCCAGTCGCTGCTGCTACATGCGCCAAGGACAAAAATAGCGATAGTACTCGCGGCCCCACGGATGAATAAACGGCTCATCATTGTACAAATGCCTTAATGGTTTGACTGACAATCTCAGGATAGTCATTACTGATCCCATGGGCGCCCTGTGGGATCACCACTATCGGAGCGCTTAAGTAGTCAGCCAATTGAATACCTGAACTGAGCGGGAAAACAATGTCATGCTCGCCCCAAATCAACACACTAGGAGGTAGCGAGTCGACGGCTATATTGGCAGCAATTCGATCTCTATCTGCGGGCAGCCCCTCGATAAGCGCGCGCTTCTCATCTAGATGACTTGCAAAGTACTTGTCATAAATACTCGAATCGATAAATCCGGGGTACCTGGGAAAATCGACGAAGGTAGCATCGAGCAAGCGCCGCATCTGCTTGGGCGTTTCAGGCACAAAGATCTCGCTTGGATCTGCCACGTCAAAACGCTGATTCATCTGCGATAGATCGCTGTCAGAAAACAGCACCCCAGGACTTGCCAGCAATATGGCTTTATCCACCTTAGGTTCGTTGATCATCAAATCGAACGTCACAAAGCCACCGTAGGAGATCCCAACAACATTGACCTTATCGAGATCTAGCATCGCTATTAGCTGCATAACAGCCTTGGTCTGAGTCGCAAGGCTTGGTAACCCTTGACTCACTGACTCGCCAAACCAGGCGAGATCAGGGGCGATAACCCGATAATCTTGACTAAGTTCGAGCATTACCTGTTGCCAACTGGTTACCGCAGAACCGCCAAAACCATGAATTAATAATATGGTTTTCCCCTCACCGGCCTGCCAATAATTGAGCTCACCGCCCTCTTTGAGCATCATTTTATTTTGTTCAAAGCCTGCCGTTTGCAACGCGGCTTTCTCACGAGAATCGATAATATCAACAGCCGAGCAGCCACCAAGCATTAACGTCAATATCAACATAAAAATAGCGCGCATACTCTTACTCCAACATTTTGTACTACTCAAAGAACGATTAGCTCTTAACAATGAACTGCTTACGCTCACTTAAAAACGGTAGCCTAAGCTCATCATGAAGCTACTACGGGTACCAATACCAAATTCCATCAATAAATCAACGTTCTTAGTCAAGCCAACCTGACCACCAATCAAGCCGTTCCACTTATCTTCAAGATGCTGGTTAACCTCAAATTTGGCATCACCAAGCGGAAAGCCGATATCACGTAAGTAACCGCTAAATGTTTGCTCTACGTTTTGATACATGGCACCAACCCAGATTTGGATGTCATGGTTGTTGTAGCTGGTGCGATAACCCGCGCGAGGAGACACCACAATACTGCTGATTTCACCGTCAAGGATATTCAAGTTGGTGTTGGTGTAATTAACGTCAAGTAGTGCAAACCAGTTGTCGATACCACCGACAATGGTGCCACCTACTCCATAGGTCGTTCCCTTAAAATCCAGTATAAAATCAAATGGTTCACTGCTTACATTACAAGGTCTAATTTTGCAGTAACTCGGCGGCAATACTGAAGACAAGTCAGCCTCTAGCTGGACATTTGCCACGCTGCTACCTTTAGTGTGGCCAATCACACCGTAAAGGTTTAAGAATGGCAGCACCCACACATCGCCCCTCAAGGTCAGGGTTTCTGAATCTTGCACCGCTTCACTGCCCTTAATACTGAGCATCTCATCTAAACCGCCTAGCCCGGTAAAACCGACAGAATCGACGACTAGCGGTTGATCCATCGTCATGTAATTGACTGAGAAGCCGTAAGGCTTAGGCAACTCATGACCTAAATCCATCGCCTCCTGCGCCCAGATTGGGAATGTTCTGTCGTAGCGCGCCTCTAGCGGCTCTCGTTCAATTGACTGTGATAGAACTGGAGAAACAAAAAACAGCACTGAAAGTGCTGTCAAAATAGTAGTAATTTTAAGCATGTATAGATTGAACCTTAAAATAAAATAGTCGATGTTAAGTATCTAAACAGAGGTTATCGCTGAACTCATTGGCAGGAGATAAATAACGTAGGTTAATTATTACCCATCAAGCTGAATTCAATCTGAAACAGTCTCCATTAACATTAATATTTAGAGTAAATACTCAAAACAAAAAGAGATCATAACGTGTTAACCAACTAAAAACTAATCTGAATTTATTCTGTTAAATAGTGAGCAAAAATGATTGTTAATTGTCGACTAAATGGGAAAAATCTCCCCCTTGCTCAGGCGGTATGATGGTAAATGTATTTGGGCTGATTTGACGCTTTAATATGATATCAACCATGGTGGTTTGGTCAGCCTTTAGCAAGTTTTGTACTTGGCCAGGATCGGAATGAAATTCAACGCTGCGGTAATAACACACGCCATTATTGGGCCTTGGCTCGACCCTAATGCCTATCTTTCCACCATTCACTTTAGCCACTTTATCGGCGTCGACATATAGAGTCAGCACATGGTTATTATTATGGTTTTTCTGCTTATCAAGCATAAAACCACGTTTGAAGTTGCCCGGTAAAAAATCCGATCCTGATAGCAAGATGATATCGAAATCCTCTACAGGCAAGCCAGTATCATCAATCACTCGCACCACCAGCATGCAGGCACGTAATTTACGTTTAACTAAACGATTAGCGAGGCGCATCTCATCAGCGAGTTGTTGATATTGCAATTTATTAGTGACCATTAAGCACTGTTTTATGCGCTGAACCACTGGTTTTTTGCTTGCATTTCGGCGGCTTATCGAGCCCATAATGCCTTTGTTACTGCCGCTATGGCTGGCATTTTTTATCACTTCAAAAGCAGTATTATGTCTAGGCTGAGTATGCTTGATTAGCTGCAACGTGGCGACGCAGCGAGAGTCAAAACCATCACAGGTTTGCGCCGTTTGCTCTAACAGTAAATGGCTAAAATTAAGGTTGGCTGAGGCGACTCGTACCACTCCATCTGAGCCCAATTCTGAAGTATAACTGTTGAGGTAATCATAAAATTCACCATCGATAGTGTCGCCCGTTAACACAAATGGCAGCGGACCTTCGAGGCTATAATTTTCCAGCCAGTGCAAATTCAATTGATGCTGACCATTACTGCCCAGCTCCAACCAATCTAAGATCTGCTGCCCCAGCTCTACGCCAAAGAAAAAGCTTTTGATACGCCCCACCCGTGATTTCCCTAGCTGAGCAAGGGCTGAGCCATGGTTGGCTGGCGCTAACATAATCAAATGGGTAAGAGGACAACTGGCAAGCTTGTTACCGCTGTAAAACATCTTTAGCCACTGGCGTATAACAGGCGCTCCCGTAGAGTGGGTGATCACTGCAAACTGCTTATCGCTAAGTAACTCTGTTCGCGCAGCATTAAATGCTTTGGCGATATCAGTTAAACGAACTTCATCATCAAAGCTGATATAACGCCCAAGGTGAACATGGCGAATCGTGAGGTTAATATCATCCGCCATCAGCTTGGCTAATGCTTGGGGCAACTGCGCGTAAGTGTCTGTATTGGTAACACTCCATCCATGAACAAAGACCAGTTCCATTGTGACCTCGATAGGGTTTAACTTGCCATTAGATGACAAAAGACTTCGACTTATTTACATAGTACAAATTAGCTAATTAATTATTTTCAACAGCTTAACAGGCTGCGTTCAGTTTCTATATATCAAAACACTCAACAACAACCTTTGCTAATATCATTCAGTTATTATTCAGCTAGCCTCCCCTATGATGTGTCCAACAAAACGCAACACCTAAACAATTTGACCTAGTGTGGGAGCACAACATGAAAACTAAATCACTTATCTTAGCGTCTGTAATGGCAACTGCAATTTCGGCACCGACTATGGCTGCAGACTGGTTCATAGGTGGCGGTGTTGGCGCCCAGCAAAACTCTTACAAAGGTTCTAGCCAAGCAAACGTAGACCCTGGTTTTAACGCTGAACACTTTAAAGAAACCGAAAACAATGTCATTTATGAAGCAAGAGCGGGTGTTTACTTAAATGATGCTAACCGTATTTATGGTACTTACTCTTATAATTCAGATGACTTTAGCCGTCAGCAAAGCTTTTTAATGTCTTATGACTACTTAGTGGGCCTAGGTGACAGCAATAAACTGAACTGGTTTATTGGTGCAACAGCCGGTGTTAACCACATCAGCCCTGAAACAAATGCAGTTAGCTCAGATAACCGCTTCGTCTGGGGTGGTCAAACCGGTCTAATGTATAAGATTAATGACCAACTAAGCGCAGAAGTTGGCTACCGTTACCTGAAGCAAGATTACGATGCTAGCGTAACGTCACCAACACCTACGCCAATGAACATTGGCTCTACTGAATCCGCTTCTCTAAATGATAGCCAGCAACTATATATGGCTGTTGACTACCGCTTCTAATACCCAACAGTATAAGCAGCTCTGTTAACACAATAAGGCCGCCAACTCACTGAGTTGGCGGCCTTATGCTATGTGCTATAACCGATAAAACTTGCTGCGACTAAATAATCGCAACACGCTCACTTTGGTGTAACTTTTGATATGCCACCAGCATAGAGACTGCGGCAATAATAACGGCTAACCAGCTCCATGCTGTCGCAACTTCAAGATTAACTAACTGAAAGCCAACCAATGAGCTTATCCCTGCAATAATGGCAAAAGGCAATTGAGTCATCACATGGGCATGAGGCTCACAGCCCGAACTCAGCGCACTAATTACGCTGGTGTCTGAAATGGGTGAGCAATGATCGCCAAATACTGACCCCGCCATAACGGCGCTTAACGCTGGTAGTAAAAGAGTAGGCTCAACCGTTAATGCCACTTCAGCGCCAATCGGGATCATAATGGCAAACGTTCCCCAACTTGAACCTGTAGTAAACGCCATTATCGCGCACAATAGAAACGTACCAGCCACTAACATCTGCGCCGATAAGAACGTCTCAGCCCAAGTAGCCAGCAACTTTGCTACCCCTAAATCGGCTATCACAGCACCTATCATCCAGGTAAAAAGCAAGATGGAGATAGCGAAGCTAATAGCACGTACCCCGGATCCAAGATCTGCAATCAGTAACGAGAAACTGCGGCCACTCATTTTAATCATCAAGATGGCTAATAAAATTGCCAATAAACACGCATTACGCATGGCGGCACCAATATCTGCTGCCGAGACCCAATCGCTTAAGCTTGAGCCTTGTGCATTGCTAGCACCCGAGTACAAAGTTAGTCCTATTGATGCCAGTAACAAAGTCGCCATAGGTAAGCCCAACAACCAGGGGCTTCCAGCTGGTACATCTTCACTCTCTTGCTGCTCACTACTAGGTGCGACATCTGAATTAAAGCCAATACCAAACCAGGCAATGAGCAAAGACAGTAAGATCACCGTGATGGCGTAAAAGTTCATCTTGGCGATTTCAATAAATGATTCCAACGGCGTGAGTGGCAGTAAGGTGATACTGGCCAAAATGGCCATCACATAGGGACCCCAGCTAGAAAAAGGCAGCAAGGCACACAAAGGTGAAGCATTGGAGTCCACGAGGTAAGCGATCTGTTCCCGCGACATATTGTATCTCTGGCTTAATGGCTGACAAACATGCCCGACGGCTAAGCAGCTGAAGATGCCATCAATAAAAACTACCCAGCCTAGCACGACCACACCAACCCGGGCCTGACGGCCACTTTTAATCCGATGATATAACCAATCGGCGAAAAGCTTCACCGCTCCACCACGCGCTAGCAGCTGTGTCATCATGCCTAATAACACCATGGCCGCAAGCACATTTAAATGCCAAGCCTGCCAATGGCCATCACGATAAACCTGCAGCCATGCCTTGTCGGCCATATAAACCACGGTATCTGGCAGGTTAAAGTTAGATAAAATAAGTGCGCCAGATACAATGCCAACACCTAAGGCGACTAGGGTTCTACGCAGAATAAGTGCCAAACTCAGGGTTAATAGCAGCGGAATAAGTATCAGGAAATTGCCGGTCATTGCCGCGATCCAAGAGGAAATAAATAGAAGAATACTAACGACTTAGTAACAAGTGCAAAAAAAAAACGTTTTTGGTGATTTTATTGAGCGTTTTTCACTCATTTAGCATAATTAACTATTCAGCAATGCCACGTCACTGCTAGAATCGGAGCTATCATCTCGCTATCAAAGGGACTACCCATGAGTCTTGAACTATTATCGAAATTGGAAACAAAAATCCAAGCTGCACTTGAAACTATCGAGCTACTAAAAATGGAGCTTGAAGAAGAGAAGCAGACAAGCAGCGGCCTGTCTGAGCAAAACCAACAGTTACAGCAAGAGCTTAACTCTTGGAATGAGAAAGTGACTGGCCTAGTTGGTCTGCTCAACGACGAAGTAAACTAATTCCTAACGTTATGCCATGTGCATCTCGTTATTTTGAGTCTCAATCAATTCATTGAGCTCTAAAATAGCCTGCTTAACCTTAGGCAGGCTTTTTCTTGGCAATAAAAACCTTCCTTTATCAAATTCTAATCGACCTAAATCCTTTACCCAGATCACTCCGGTCAGAAAAATGCGCGCATGCTTTACGATAATTTTTGGTGCATAGACAGGAAAAACTCTCACAAGACCTCCCCACAACGTTATTTGTTGTTATTTATTTTTTAGTTGGACAGGCATTTTACCGTGAGAGTTTCATTTTTTTGAGGATTTATTTGTAAAAATTTAAGCGAAAATGTTACGAGAAAAAATTCACTAAAACTATCAATATGATAAAGAACACCAGAAATATGCTGTTACGCTAAATTGTCACTTGCCAGTTTTTTGACATCCTGTTAACGTTTAACTGTTACTCAGGGTAACGTTGAGCTTATAGCTCCATAGCCGTACTTCTTGCGACCAGGAAGTGCGGTTTTTTTCTGTCTGGGATTTTGTGCAGAATTAGAAAAAGTTAAAGAGAAATACAGTACGCATAGAGCAAAGAAAGCGGCAAACAGGGTTTTCCACCCTGTCAATCTTAAATAAAGAGCGCATAACTCTCTATTGCAAGATGCAAGACACAACTACCAAGGCTATCCATCCATGGGCCTTGGCATAACTCTCTATTGCAAGATGCCAGACACAAATCCCTTCCTACGCAATCCCTGCGTGCAGGGATAAGTACTTCCATGTACAACTACCAAGGCTAACCATCCATGGGCCTTGGCATAAGTGTTCCAGACACAAAAAAAGGAGCCTATTGGCTCCTTTTTTATCTAGCGTCGTAAATTACTTTTGCGTCGCTAGGTAGTAAGCAATATCAAGTAGCTCTTGGTAAGACTTGATTGCACCCGTTTCAACACGATATTTACCGTTTACAACCAATGCGGGTACGCCAGCAATTTGTGCATTTTCAGTGTCACGCTTCATTTTAGACATCTGCGCATTCACCATAAATGATTTAGCTGCTGCATCGAATGCTTTAGGATCGACACCGTTAACAACGAAAAGCGCTTTGATATCATCAAGGTTAGTGAAGTTCTGCTTCTTGTCTTGGATTGCTGAAAACAGAGCGTGCTCCATCTTCTCTTCAATCTTTAGTTGGTGTGCGATAGCAAAGGCACGTGACATCTCTACGCCCATTTGACGACCGATGAACTCAACGTGGTTCTGCTTGAAGGTAACACCTTCTGGCAAGGTTGCTTTAATCTTTGGTACCTGCTCTTTAGCGAAGGTATAGCAATGTGGGCAGTAGAAAGAGAAAAACTCGGCAATCTCTGGCTTCGCTGTACCAGGACCTTCGTTAATTACCGTGTAATGCACACCTTCTTCATACTGAGCTGCCATCGCTGCCATAGGCGCCATCAATAGTGCAAATGCAACCAATAAAGCTTTTTTCATCTTGATTCCTTTTGATGCTAACACAGCATCACGCTAATTATTTGGATATAACATAATGTGCTTTGGAGTCGACCTCAAGCGCAAAAGTTCATTTTTCTGTTACAAAATACGAGCATCACCCGTTTAAAATCAATATTGTGGAATTAAACTTAGCGGTGGCTCATCCAGCACTGCTAACTGCTCTTTAAAGGCTAAAATCTGTTGTTCCCAATATTTATCCTCAGCAAACCAGGGGAAGTTCATTGGAAAAGCAGGGTCTGCCCAACGACGACTAAGCCATGCATTGTAATGCAGCATGCGCATCGCTCGCAGCGGTTCAACCAACTGCAACTCACGACTATCGAATTCACAAAACTCTTCATAGCCTTCGAGTAACACCTCAAGCTGTAATAACTGCTGCGGTCTGTCTCCGGCAAGCATCATCCAGATATCTTGCACTGCAGGCCCCATCTTGGCGTCATCGAGATCGACAAAGCCTGGCCCCTCTGGCGTCCACAAAATATTACTCGGATGTAAGTCGCCATGCAGACGTATTGAGCGATAGCTATCTGGTAACCACAAAGCTGACGCTTTTTCTAAGATCTGCTCAACCACTGTAAAGTAAGGCAGCTCTAAACTCGCTGGAATATGACCAGAAGCTTTAAGCCAACTGAGAGACTCTTCACCCAATAATTTCGGTGACATCACATCACGGTATTTAAAGTCAGCCTGCTTTGAGTATTGGTGAATACGGCCAATAAAACGCCCCACCTGTTCTAACTGGTCAAGGTTATCGACTTCAAATGCACGGCCACCGATTGAAGGAAACAATGCAAAACGAAATCCTTGATATTCATGCAATGACTTGCCATCAATAATCACTGGGGTGGCGATAGGCACTTCATGCTCAGCAAGCGCTGCAGAGAAGTCATGCTCCTCTTGAATTTGCGCATCAGTCCAACGCTCTGGACGATAGAACTTAACCACATAACGTTGCCCTCTATCACAGCGAAACTGATAAACCCGGTTCTCGTAGCTGTTTAATGCTAAAAGACCGGTTTCAGGATAGATCCCTAAGGTTTCAATTGCCGTTAAGATTAAATCGGGCGTTAATGCCTGATAATGAAAAGCCGAACCTGACTCTTTTGCTGTTGCTGATTGAGGAGGATTTATATTCATATCATTATGCTCAATTGTGAATGGCATCGAGGAAGCGATTTCATTCAAACTCTAAAATATATTCATGCTTATATAACACGATTTATAGCAAGTAAGGCTTCATCAATTCTGCTAAATAAACCAATACCTCGAACTCATCTTCTCTGTCTGTCGACAACCAACAGATATCACCATAAAACTCATAATGTAGCTGCAGGTGTGAGCCTTCAAACTCCAGTAGCCACTGATGGCGATCTGCGCCCCATTGCCTCTCAACCACTCGGCAATCTAATACTTTGGCAAAAGGCTCGGCAAACAGTTCAAATTGCTCAAAGTCGATATCTGCCTGTACCGATAAGCTTAAGGTTTCGCGCTCTAATTTAATTGAGGTTAATTGCATTAGTTTACTCTTATTATTCTATGTGTATCGATAAACACTCGCCTGCAGTTTAACTACTACAAGACATGATCAGCCCTTGCCCCCAATCTGGTGGACGCTTAGCTAAATCCTCAAACTCTAACTGTTCATCAAATGGGTTCTGCAACAAGCGCTGCAGATTATGCAGTGGCTGAAGGTCGCCCTGTTCAACAGCGATTATTGCCTCTTGTGCAAGATAATTGCGCAAAATATATTTAGGATTCGTCTGGTTACGCTCACGCTGCCAAAGCCCGACCTCATCAAGCTTGCCGATCCGCATTTGATAGGCCTGATACCAAGTATCAAAACCATTAAGATCGACAAAATCATCACGTAAAGAGGAATGACTAGAATTGGGATCTAACTGACCGAATCGACGCCAGGTATTGGTATGATCTAAATGATTACGCTCCATCAGCGTAGTGAAGCCACCTATGAGTGTTAAATCATAGTTCTCCTGCTCTGTTACCACTTCAGGGGCAGCCTCAATGGCTGTTAGACCTAATTTAGCCCGCATCAAGACTAAATAATGCGTTACCAATTCCTGTTGATATTGATCCAGTGCAGCAACCAGATCGTCAGAAGGAATGATGGGCGACAATGCCTGTGCTAACCGTTGCAAGTTCCACAGGCCAACTCCCGGCTGCTGACCAAAAGCATAACGCCCCTCTGGATCGGAGTGATTACAGATAAAGTCTTCTTTAAACGTATCTAAAAAAGCAAACGGGCCAAAGTCGAAACTGTCACCCAGTATCGACATATTATCGGTGTTCATCACCCCGTGGGCAAAACCTATCGCTTGCCAGTGAGCAATCATCTTAGCGGTATCGGCAACCACACGAGCAAACCAGGCCTTGTAGCCAGCAGCGTCGCAACTTAAATCTGGGTAATGCTGCTTAATCGTAAAATCGAGTAACTGCTTCAGCTTCTCTGGGGCTCCGCGCTGGCTATGGCAAAAAAACTCAAAGTGTCCGAAACGAATATGACTTTTGGCTAGGCGAACTGTGATTGCGGCAGTTTCTTGGGTTTCCCGCCATACAGGCAAGTCGGAGCCAATAACCGCTAACGCACGGGTGGTTGGAATGTGAAGATGATGCAGAGCTTCTGAGATCAAAAATTCACGCACGGCAGAGCGCATCACTGCACGGCCATCACCATGGCGAGAATATGGTGTTGGTCCACCGCCTTTTAAGGCCACATCCCACGCGCCTTGCGGCCCTATCGCTTCACCAAGAATAATCGAGCGACCATCACCGAGTTGCGACGAATAGCCACCAAATTGGTGACCACTATAGACCTGTGCATAATAGCTTGCCCCCTCAATACTCGCATTACCAGAAAGCCCTTGCAGCAGCTCATCTGTAGGCTTATCTAGCCCAATGAGAGCCGCCGCATCTTGGCTCCAGGCAAGCCAGTGCGGATCACTGATCCCCAATGGAAATACCTGTGAGTAGAAGTCTGGCAGTTGTTCAAAAAAATCTTGTTTTAATCGCATATGCCTTCCTAGAGTGTTTTGAATTCTGGCCGAATCAACAGCTATAAAATAGAGCTGAGATTACATGTCTGAAGTGATCACGCTTTGACAGCTCAACAACTCCCCTTGCGCTTCGCACTGATAACCACACACATAGTGGCCATCGGTAACGCCACTTAAACGAATAAGCCCCTTGCCTTTCGCATGGCACTGCTCGATGGTCTCATAATAGCCCGTTATAAATTCGCCAGACTGCTCAACGCTTGGTTTAGTCTGGCTGTCAGGGTAATACATTAGCGTCCATTCAGGAGACTGAGTGCAAGCAATCAGACCTATTGAAGCCATACCTAGTAAACACAGCGAACGAAAATTCATGCAATATTTCCTCTAAATAAAAAGGCGAAGTCCCAATGCAAGTCAGGAGTTCGCCTCTTTGCTAACCAATCTGCTTATTCTACACAGCTTAGTTAGTGATTAATTGTTTTTAGCTGTTAAAGCTATTTATTCGCTTTTGCCTTGGCTTTCTCGATACGCGTAATTCGCCCCTCAAACCCAGTAACCGTACCATCTGCAAGACCGTATTCAATTGCGGTTTTACAGATTGAAATCGCGCTATCGAAATCACCGTTATCATTAAGCAAGGTCGATAAATGCATCATGCCTGTGCCTTTAACTTCTGCATCAGGGTTCTCTGCCTTAAGGCCTTTGACATATGCGGCAAACAGTTCAAGGTAATCTTGAGACAAGCTTGCACCATACTGCACATACTCACTCAACTTGCGCTGCTTATAACACTCTGCGATGACGCCTGACAGCGCGAGGTGTTGCTCTGTGACGCCATTGGCAGCGACAAGGTCGCTGGCAGCCTTAGCCAATTTCGGGTTTGCCCATGATAGGTCTGCTGTCGCTTCTGGTTTCGCTTCTGGTTTAGCTTCTGCGTGAACTTCTGATTTAACTTCTCGCTCAAGTTCAACGCTTGGCTTAGCCTTTACTTCCGGCTCAGCTTTAACTTCAACTTCTGCCTTAGCTAGTATCTCAGGTTCAGATACTGATTCTGGCTCTAGTGCCGCCACAGGCTGAACTTTTTCTTCAACCTCAGAGAATGGCTCAGACACTGGCTCTGCTTGGGCTTCAACAACCGATTCTAATTTTGGCTCTGGCTCTGGCTCTGGCTCTGGCTCTGGCTCAACAGCAGCTTGTTTCACTTCAGCTTCATGATCCACCTTAGACTCAAAGCTCACCCCATCTACGGTGGGCGTCGATACCTCTTCTGTTGTCTCTGGAGTGATATCTTTCATCTCACTCTCGGCTGCATCTTGAGCCTCTTCAGAGCGCTTAGCTGCCTGCTCTTTTTCAGCTTTAGCCGCTTTTTGAGTGCGATTGTAAAGATAAAAACCTACTACAATCAGCAGTATAATGATTATTTCTTTCATTGTTTTCCACCATGGGTTAGCCACGAACACATTTAATACACGCGTTTGTGTAGCTAAAATGTGCAAAATTTAAACGTTATTATTAATGCATTGTCTTTTATAAAATCAACTATTTATATCATTTTTTTATCGGGTATCAAAAATAATCGCTTTTTTAGGTGTTACAAAACATAAATAAACAAAGCACTAACTATCCTAATAGCACAACTTTTCAAGGGGTAAAGGCTTAGCAAAATAAAAACCTTGGACTAAATCAACACCACAACTTTGGATAAATTGATATTCCTGCTGTGTTTCTACTCCTTCGGCAACGACTTTACAGTTAGCAATTTGGCCAAGCTTTGCAACTAACTTATAGATCTCTTTTCCTTTACTCGATGTCGCATCCAATAATAACGACCTGTCAATTTTAACTTTATTGAATGGGTACTTGAGTAGGTGAGGAAATGAAGCGTAGCCTGAACCAAAGTCATCCATTGAGATAGCGATGTCTTGCGCCTGAAGCTCGGTCATTACTCGAGTTAAGTAAACCTTGTCACTTAACATCGCTTCCTCTGTAATTTCAATTTCTACCTTAGACGGTGAAATAGCGTAGTACTCTAATCTAGACAGTAAATGCGACACAAAATCAGGCTCCTCGATGGAGGCGACAGATACGTTAATGGATATACGCCCCCCTACAGGTAACTCTATTTTCTGCATATCTTGTAATACCAACTCAATAACCATTTTATCTAACATTGGCATCGCTTTGAGTAATTGAAAGTCAGCAATGAATACTGGCGGACAAAGCATCCCTTTATCATCTATATAACGAATTAATGCCTCGTAGTTATAGTGTGATTTATCATGAACAGATTGTATTTTCTGGTAAAACATCACCAGAGTACCTTCTCTTAAAATCTTCGCTACCCGATTCTGCACTGAAGATTGAGTAATATTGTCGTTGGTTGAGTCCCTTACACTGCGCAATACATGATTAAAAATAGAGCCCTCAGCTGCAGCGTAACGAGTATTGGGATCAACCGAAATCAAGTGTTTGCCAACGTAGGCCAGGTAAAATGGTCGGTAGATAAAAATGCCGATAATAATAACGACTAATTGCAAAACAGCCCCATCTAACTGCTCTCCCATAGCGAAGTAACCACTAAAAATAGGCGGTGTTAGCCAATTAACAATACTAACAACGGGAGAGACGATACCTAATGCAATACAAGCATACACGATCACAAAGCTGACCAAAGGGACAAGAATAAATGGAATGATCATGATCGGATTAAACAGGATTGGCAGGCCAAATAATAAAACTTCATTAATATTAAACATGACCATAGGTATGGCAACGATTGCCAGCATCTTGTGGTTGTATTTTTGGCTAAAGATAAGCACGCAGAGAAATAAGCTTATGCAGTTACCTGAGCCTCCCATTGACAAAAATGCGTCATAGAAGCCTTGGCTAATGATATTGATTGAAGCTTCTCCGGCACGCCAAGCTTCAATATTCGCTAGGGTATCGGCATAGATTTGCTGCTTGATAGTAAACAACATATTGTGCCCGTTGATACCAACTGCACCCAAGATGCCAAGAAACGCTTGATATAACAAACCACCAGTAAACGTCATAGGATCCAGTCCTAATGACAAAATAACTGATTTAACAGAAAACCCTGTATAGGTCGCTAATTGCGACAGCAGCAATGCAATCAAGCAAAAACAAAAAATATGCACAATATATTTTATTAATCGAGAAGCAAAATCAAACGAGTTAGGATCTAACAGCCGGATCGGAAAATATAAATAGTATAAATACGTCACTATAGCGCTTAATAACGCCAATAGTGGATTGTTTGGCAATGAATAACTGGTTGAAAAATCTAGATGCTCTATGGACAAAATATAAAACAGAAGCAAGGCATAGATGATAAATATTGCACTGGATGCGTTAGCTTTTTGCGAAAGGTAATAACTCGCAACAATACAAAATGTTGTTGGGTAAAGATTAATTAAGATATTTGAAATATAAAAGAGTAGCTCTGAAACGTAATTAATCTCCATCACTCTAAAGGCATGGCCTAATAGCATAGCTAACGAGTTGGCTAGTGTTATCGGTAACAGCAACAGCGCAATCGCAGCCAGATCGGTCAAATAGAGTTTCGACCCTTTACTCCAATTACACACTCTTGCCAACATTTGACTAAACATCATGAGTTAGCACCGATTGTAGTGCTAGCATTAAGCCCTACATTATTAGCCCAACAATAAAGTGCGAAGAAAGCGACGTTCATTCTATTTCTCTTGTTTCTGGTCTGTTCCGAGCCACTTTGTGTTAGCTCAAAATCAAAAATAATACTCAATTAGCCTGCAGTGGCTCACGAAAGGATGGATACTCGAGATCTAGAATCGAACCGCTACACCTAATTTATAACGCGCCTCTCCTTCGGCACTAAATACAGGATAATTGTTTTTAAATTCGGGCTTAACTTCAGCTAAATCAGATGCCACCCCAAGCTGAATGCTATCTTCTTCAAACAAGTTAACCACTTCAAAAGTTAGCGAAAAATATTCGGTTATATCAAAAGTGCTACTAAAATCGACCGTGCCATAAGCTTGATGCTCACGATTACCGTAATAACCTGGTAACTCACGGATCATATAGGCGCTACGCCAGTTATAAGCTAAGCGGGCAGAGAAGCTATCTCGCTCATAATAACCCACTAAGTTAACCGCATGCCTTGATGAATCTGAAAACACATCAACTTGATCAGGATAATATTCAGCAGGTGCATGTGAATCAGCAAAAGTGTAATTTGCTGCATAGCCCAATCCGTTTTCGAACCCATTTTGAAGCTGTAGTTCAACACCTTGTATAAGCCCACCTGAGCCATTTTTCTTGTTAGAAACAGTCCAACTATCTTCACCAGAGTCAGGATCAACAATGCCCACACTTTGATCTAATAATTGCTCTGAGGTGATAAACGAGTTGATATCTTTAACAAAATAAGTCGCTGATATGATTCCTTCAGGGCTGAAGTACCACTCCACGCCCAGCTCGGCCTGTATCGCTTTAAACGGCTCTAGAGCGATATTACCTTGATCGATTACTTCGTTATTCGGAATGCCATCGCCATAGCCCGATAGTGCAGAAGAGGCGAACATATCGTCATAATTGGGTCGAGAAATGACTTTAGATGCCGCCGCTCGGATAATGACATCATCAGTGGCCTCAAATGCAACATTGATACTTGGTAGTAAATCACGATAGTTTGCCCCTAATGTACTCAAATCATCAGCGTAAGTACCCTCTGAGGTAAGCTGGTAATAATCCGAAGCGACATTGGTCGAGATATAGCGAAGCCCGATATTGCCTCTAACACGCTCAGATGCGAAGTTAGCCATCAAATATAAGGCTAGGTTGGTTTCGTTAATGGTACCGTAACCCGACTTATATACCTGACCATTACTATCAAAGCCAGTGATTGCAGCCTTGGCATCGTTGAGCATGGTATCAAAAATAGGTTTCGGCAGAGTAAAGCCGCCTCCTGATGAAACCGTACCAGAGTAGTACGCAGATGCATTTTTTGCGATAATCTCGGGGTTAACTATGCCTTCAAAAGACTCCTGTTTAACGTCATGTTCAGCCCAGCTTACTCCGGTTTTAATTGTGTTGATAAAGCCAAGCTCTACAGGAAATGTAAGGTTTAACTTAAGGTAAGTCTCTTCATCTGAGTTGGGTTGTTTACGCAGCGACCAACTTTCTGGAGCCAAGGGGCCATTAAAGTCCTCTGCCGTAAATGAATTGTTCGCTATGTCGATATTTATCACATCACTGCGGGCATCATAAGTGCCTGCAAAATCGCTGGCCTGCCCCAACCAAAAACCGTAATTAGCTGTCGTGTTGGTTCCCCCTTCTGAGCGAGTATTACCCAGTACACCATCTACCGTATAGTCATCCGTTTCATACTTAAAATCAAAGTCATAAGTATTGGAATCCATGCTCGATTCGCGCACCCATGTTTGCGCCCAGGCCGGGTTAGCATCATCGGCATTACGACGATAAAAGATACAGGTTCCGGCCTCATTTCTTTGCTCGCAAGCAGCCTCTTTATCATCAGGAAACATCAAAAATAACGACGTATTGGCATTGTTGGCTTGCATATCAAGACTCATGAAATTGAAGCCAAGCTCCAATTCGTCTGTTGGCCGGTACTGCAACACCGCATTAATAGCAGAGCGCTCACGCTGCTGCTCGAACGTCGTCGGCACTATCTCTCCCCAGCCGATGCTTGATTCGATCCCATTACGCTGATAATGAGTGTTGGCATCTGCTACCGCGAGCAGCACACCTAAGCTATCGGTGCTATTTTTCCAGCTATACAAACCAGAAAATTCAGGGTCTACTTGCTCAGAAACGGTGCCATAGTCTTGCTTACTGCTAAAGAAAATTGAGTTAGTATCTAAATCCAACGGCTTGCGGGTATTAATGATAACGGTACCACCGATCCCACCTTCGGTAATATCGGCTTGAGAAGATTTATAAACCTCTATTTCACCTATTATTTCAGGCGGTAACAAAGAGTAATTAAAACTACGATCAGTTGTTTGTTGGTCAAACCAACCTGTCGATGCAACAGAGTGACCATTTAACAAAGTACTGGTTAACTGATTAGATGCGCCACGAATAGACACTTGCTGACCCTGGCCAAATTGACGATTAACCGAAACACCGGGCATTCGCGCCAAAGACTCACCCACATCGCTGTCAGGGAATTTACCTATATCTTCTGCGGTTACCGCATCGACAACAGCATTGGAGAACCTTTTAGTATTAATAGAGGCCTTCATGGAGGCCTGAATGCCACGCACCTCAATAATTTCCATTGATGACCCAATGACGCTGCCATCCTCTATTGGGTTCGCTGTAACAATAGCAGGTAGCAGAGTGCTCACTAGCAGTAGTGCAGCGGTTGCCATTAAGCTTACCTTAAAACTTGTTCGTCTTATTTTTACACGCGTCATCAAAGGGGGGGATCTTAAAGTCAATTATCATTCTACAAGTAATGCCACATCAATATGAGCTGAAAGCCTAGTTCGGCGCACAGCCAACCTAAGGGAATAATAAGTAATATCCCCTTGAATAAAGTGGTTTTAGTGTTTACTGCAAACTTAATATCGACTTATTTAAGGCGATATTGGAAGTTAATTTTACCTTTGCTTGAGTCGGAGAGGTCAGTGACTTTAAGCCACCGAGAAATGATAAAGCCCTGAATTTAAGGCCCCATTGTAATCAATCTCAACGCTAGACAATCTCACTATATCACGAGGTAGATTGCCTCCTTCATCAATAATGTTTTATGAGGAAAATTACACCATCAAACACCGCGGCGGATTTTAATCCAGCGCAAATGATTCTGACAAGCATATTTTAATATATCGCTTTGGGGATAAACTAAAAAAACATTAGCTTGAAGTGATAAACCGTTTTTCTTGATTAGCTTAAAGCACTATTTTGTGCACACCTTCAAAGTTTGAAGCTAATATTTTGTCAGCAAAAGCGAACCCTTTTATGATGATAATAACCAAGTAACTTACTAAGGTATCCCATGGCATTTGCACAACTACTCAGTGGCAAACTTCTCAGAGAGTTTGAGACGATTTCAGCTATGGTGAAAATCTACTGTAAGGCGCACCATAAGGAAGCGGGATCTCACCCTTGCGAAGAGTGTGAAGACTTTATCGAATACGCCCATACTCGCCTTGATAGATGCCCCTATGGTCAAGATAAGCCAACCTGTAACAAGTGCCCAGTACACTGCTATAAGCCTCATATGAAAGCCAAGGCGCGCGAGATCATGATTTTCGCAGGCCCTAGAATGCTACTACCTCACCCTATTATGGCTATTCGTCATTTACTCTGCGAACGTCATCCTGCGCCAGGTAAGCCCCCCGAAGCTTGCTCTAACCGCCACCAACGCATAAAAGTTACCACAAAAGATTAGTCAATTTTACTAAGCGCGATAACATTTAAGCAAAATATAAAGCTAACCTATTGTCATAACGTTATTTTCCACGCCTTCAGTGCCGCCCCCTTGTCGTATTTAACATTCACGACTAGACTTTTGAAAAGTAAGAATACTTGTCGAAAACTGAATATAAAATGGACTCAGTAACGAATGCAGCAAGGAGGCTGATGATTTGAGCAAAGAGATCCTACTCGTAGAGGATAATAAGGTCATGCTGCTACTGATGACAAAAATGCTCTCCTCGCGAGGTTACCATGTCATTAACGCTATCAATGGCCTTGATGCACTCACTCAACTCGAAAAACACCCTTCTATTCAGCTTGTCTTAAGTGACTGGATGATGCCTGATTTAAACGGCATAGAACTGTGTTATCACTTAAAATCCCCCGACTATAACCGTTATATTTTTTTTGTTTTGCTCTCAGGACGTGATGATCAAGAATCAATTGTCGAAGGCATTAACGCTGGCGCCGATGATTTTGTCGCTAAAGATACTAATATCAATGAGCTAGATGCTCGCCTTAAAGCGGGATTTAGGAGTCTAGAACTACACAACCAGTTAGTTGCCAAAAATATTGAACTAGACCAAGCTTATGCCACCATACGCCAAGATCTCGATTCGGCCAGCTTATTGATCCAGCGGATGTTACCTAGCCAAAAAAAATTCCCTGGCGTTGAGCTGCACTACACTCATATACCGAGTGCTCAAATTGGTGGCGATATGCTCGGATGTATGCCGCTAGATGAAGACCATATCGCCGTTTACCTCTTTGATGTCGCTGGCCACGGAGTAAAATCAGCATTGATGTCTTTTGCAATCCAGCAAAGTATCGACTCTAGCAGTAACTCGCATGTAAAACACCAACAAGATAGCGACCCTTTTTATCGCTTAAGAGAGCCCAGCGAAGTGCTCGCTAGGCTTAATCAGAGTTATATTAATCAAGGCGATAATAACCTCTACTTCACTATGATTTACGCCGTGCTGAATACCAAAACCGGACAATTAAACTACGCCTTTGCTGGTCACCCTCCAATAATCTGGCAGCAAACATCGCAACAAATATGCCGCTTTATACAACAAGAGAGCTTTGTCGCCGGTATGTTCGATTTTGCTAGCTACCAAACCGAACAGATCCAATTGAGCGTAGGCGATCGCATATTTCTCTACTCTGATGGTATTACCGAAGCGGAATCTACAGATAAAGAACAATACTCAGAGCAAAGGTTAGCGTTGCAAATTCAACAGCTGTCCAAGCTGACAATTAGCAAGCAAAGTAACACCATAGTAGAGGAATTAAACAACTGGTCAGACACAACACAGTTCGATGATGACATCAGCTTGTTGGCATTTGAATGGAATGGAAGCTAATCAAGGAAACAGCATGCACTTCGATATAATTGCGAAAAACCAATACACGGTGATCCGAATTAAAGAGGCTAGGTTTGACGCCAAGCTGACTGCCAGTTTCCATGTTGAACTCGGAAAACTAAAAGATAACCTACGCGAGCATTTACTCCTTGATATGAGTGATGTGCGCTTTATGGACAGTAGCGGACTAGGAGCCATCATGGGCACCTATAAGATGTTGCGCAACACTAAAATCAGTATCATTAACCCACAGAAACCGATCCTAGATTTGCTCAAGTTAACTCGAATAGACAAGCTGATAGTGAGCCATGCAACCATAGAAGATGCGCTAACAGCAAACGCTTAAAAGGATAGCTTGATGAAGGGAATGACACTCGCCGCTGGAAAAGGCACAGAAGTACAGCCTATCTTCAATGCGCCTCCCTTTTATCGCAGCGGTAATAAGGGAGGTTAATGTGAACACAAGGACGTTTTACCAACAATACTCAAGCAGCCTGGAGGCATCCCGCACTGTTGCCTCCGATATCCTGCCCTTTTGGTACTCACTCGGCTTGGATACAGCCCTTATCGGGCAGATGGAGCTGTGCCTTGTAGAACTCGTGAATAACGTATTTGAGCATGCCTACGCTAACCTTGATGGGGCACAGTTTGAAATTAGCTCTTACGTAAATGACACAAAACAGTTAATTATTGAAGTCGCAGATTATGGCGACTCGATACCCAAAAATCTGCTTGATGACCTACCTAAAATGGACTTTATTGAACCTCTCGCATGCGACCCAAGCACCTGGCTACAAAGCCGTAGGGGACTCAAAATCATTCAGCAGCTTTCAGACAAAATAGAATACCATTCACACGATAACCGCAATACTTTCAGACTATTGAAAAAGACCAGCTAAAGACACTCTAGTCATAACAAAATACCAGCTTTGGCTGGCGATTTAATGGCTGTTAATATCAACACAAGCAAGGGGGGAAGCTATGATTAAGATTGATGAATTAAAAGCACTCTGTGACGGCGATGATTCTATGCTGAACATGCTACTGACGATCTATATCGAAGAGTATGGCCAAAGTGATCACCTCATTTTTCAGAGCTATCAAACAGAAAATATCACTGAATTATTTCGTCTCACCCATGAGCTCAAAGGCATGTTCAGTAACCTGTGCGCGCAAGACGCTGTAAGCTTGGCACAAGTCGTTGAGTCGAGCTCTAAAGGCGGCTCACTCCCCGAGCGCATAGCAATAATCAACTTGTGTAGCGAAATCCAAACCATCAATAGCCAAATAACCGCTATTTTACAATAACCGACGCGATTCACAGTCAAAGCCAAGCTGGAACGACTAGCCCAAAATGATTGAGCTTAGTCTTAGTCTTAGTCTTAGTCTTAGTCTTAGTCTTAGTCTTAGTCTTAGTCTTAGTCTTCATCAAAATACAAAACTAACCGCCAAGCATAATAAATCAGCGTCTGAGCTTTCGCCGTAGACCAGTGGTGAAGTGACAAACTGGGCGCGATTACCTTCCTTTTGAGAGAAGATAATCTGGTATTCAATATTGATTGAAACACTTGATGTTAAGTCATATTTAACCCCTGCCGTTACCGCTTTTGACTTTCGCAGTTGATGGCTCTCACCGTAAGTTAAATAGGGTGACAATTCGTCAAATGCATAAATAGCCGAGGCATACCAGTTTGCTTGTAATCGATCGGACTCAACCTCTGCTATCCACAACCAAGAGCCATAGCTGTATTCCGCCCCTAACGTGTAAATATCGAGTTTTTCCTCCTCTACCGAGGGAAGCTGGGTATATTTGGCTTGCATAAAGCCACTATGAATACGGTAATTAAAGCCCACTAAATCAATATAGATCCCTGCTATCCATTCGGTATCAAACTGCAATAAAATGTCACCTAACTCGACCTTATTGACTCTATCAAAACCGTAATAGGGAGAAACCGTTAACAGCAGTTCATCAGAAATATCATAATTCCAGGCTAAAGAGAGACCATCATAAAAGGTAAACCCTAAAATGCTGTCATATACCTCTTGAGGTGGCCTTATCCACGGGTAGGCTTGGCTGACATAGTAATACTCCGAAACCAGAAATACCGGTAAGCGCAAACGCCCTGCTCTCAACTCAAAATCATCAAAGCCATATGATAGATATGCCCATTCAAGTTCAGGGTCACTCCAGTTATCCTGGGTACGTTTCACCACCTGCCCAGACGCACTCAAGCCATCGAACACATCGATATCTAACTGTAAGCCAAATATGGTGTCACAGTCGTAGCAGGTATCGTCGGTAATTTCTCGACTAATAAATAGTGGGGTTCGATTATCACTTTTGCTGATAGTGGTTGAGCCAAATCCACTTAATAAAATGTTATCGGTTAACTCAATACTTGCCTGGGCAGCAGGGCAAAATAACAGGTAAAATAACGCTATAAATAATGTTTGGCGAAATAACATGGCTATTCTCCCTGAGGCACGGTTATCAAGATATTGACTTCTTTGGGGACGGAATCGATGGGGGCATAGGCTATTCCGTTGGGGTTATCGTTAAGCCATTTTAAAATCTGCTTAATATCATCACTGTTTAATTCTTCGGGGGGAGTACCTCTTCCAGAAAATGCAAGCCCAGCCCAATAGCCGTTCATCTGCGATACGGATTTACCGAGTAGCATTTTGTAAAAGTCTTCTCTGTGGATGGAAGTTTCAGGGAGGTCTACCAGGATAATTTTTAAGCTACCGGATATTTTCTTACTTTTGCCTCGATAAAGCATTCTAGCCTTGCTTTTACTTAATGGCGGCAAGTCGTCATTCAAGGTAAAAATTGCAAACTCAACGTCTTCGCTTTCATCGACGCCGGCTAAAGCTTGAGAGGCGGGGGAGCTACACACAAGCACCAGCAAAAGAAATTGCTGACAACAGACAAGCTGAACCCGTTCGTTTAATCCCTTAAACATTAAAACCCTCATTCCTTGATAGTTTTTTGTACTAAGCTGAATATAGTCAAGGCTTAGTTAAACCACAAGCTCACCACTAACTTGTTCAATTCATGGAGTAGAAATGAACTTATTGAATCATATTTCAATAAAAATACGGATGTTAGCCTTGGTGCTATTGCCACTGATTTTTGCCTCATTCTTGTCTGCATTAGAGATTAAAAATCAAAGCGACAATGTTGAATCGCTAAATACCCTCAATAGCAAAATTAACTTTCTTGAATCTTTCTCTCAGTTAAACAAACAGATCAATCACGCAAGAGAGCAGTTATTCAAACACAATATTAAGCTGTCCATCGACTCTTTCAACACCCGCCTCAACTACATAGCGCTGTTACTACCACAAGCCTTTAGTGCCGAAAACGCTTTAGAGATGGAGTCCTGGTTAAGTAATACCAGTAATGCGCTAAAAGAGATGAATGAAGTTGATAGTGAAGGATTAGGAGACTGGTCATTTTGGTTCAATGAGCTGCAAGTTCAAGCGCTAAGCACCATGGAAAAAGATCACTCAGGCGTTAACGATGAAATAAATCAACAGCTGGTGATACTCTATCAACTGCAGTGGCTGTCTCTATGGTCTACTGAAGAGCGTTGGTTAATCAAACAGTTGCTATTAAATCGCGGAGAAAGCGAACTGCTTAGCCAGCTGAACTCCATCACTGAACACCAACAACTTTATATTGAACGCTTTATTGAGATCAACGCTAAGCCGGAGCAAGTATCTCTGCTGCTGAGTACCTTTTCAGATAAAGCATTCGAGCAAAGCTACCAATTAAGAAGCCACATTTTAAATCAGCAGCCACTAACCCAAACCCCAGATGCAAGTTTGCAAGCATTACAGCAGCGTCTTGATTTAATTCAATATGTTGTGAGCACTTTCTCCAGCCAGCTAACTAACAATATCCAGAGAGAAATCAGCCAATCTAAGCGTTTGATCTTATTATTCTGTGCAGCATTGTTTTTCTCTTTGATCATTATTGCCATCATAGGCGCAAACCTATATCGACGCATCACTAACTATCTCAGCCACGTGATTAAAACCATGTCTCAAATTGAAGAAACTCATGACTATTCACAGAAAATAAACGAAGCGGGTAACGATGAATTCAGCCTATTTTCCCATACACTCAATAAGCTGATTAATGAGCGCCACCAAAATGAACTAAAAATATTACAAGCCAAGCGTGAGGCTGAAAAAGCCAATCAGGCAAAGAGTTCTTTTCTGGCAAATATGTCTCATGAAATCAGGACTCCGCTCAACGGAATTATCGGCATGTCCGATATCATGGCTGGCACTAAGCTAACGGCCACTCAAAGTGAACATTTACAAACTATTGAGACTTCATCGCAGACACTGTTACTGCTTATCAATGACATACTCGATCTCTCTAAAATTGAATCTGGTAACCTCTCAATAACCCATACAAATACCAATATTGTCGAAGTGGTATATGACACGCTTTCGATGATCTTACCCAAAGTCGCCGAAAAACAACTCACCCTTGAAGTCGATATCGATAAAGATACTCCTTACCTGACCTCCTTAGATGAACATCGCATGCGCCAAGTGCTGATGAATCTGCTCTCTAATGCGATAAAATTTACCCTAGAGGGAGGCATTAAGGTCGTTGTTTCGTGTCGCAATAGTGCCAGCTATAGCAAGATGCTAATTAGCGTGCATGATACTGGAACAGGAATAGCCCCTAGCAAGCAACAACAAATATTTTCTCCTTTTATTCAAGAGGACGACACCATTACCCGTCAATTTGGTGGCACAGGGCTTGGACTCTCTATTTGCAAACAACTTATAGAATTAATGGGGGGCGAGATCACCCTTAGCTCAGTGAAAGGAAAGGGATGCTGCTTCACTATCTCGCTGAAAGCTAAAATAGTCAGCTGCACAAAACCAATCTCCAACCAATTTAAACCATTAACTGCTGCGATCATTTCAAATAACTCGCAACGCAATGACATGATTAGCAAAGAATGTCAGCGCCAAGGATTTAGCCTTAACTACCATTATCAGTCTTGCTTTGACCTGCTTCAAGATAGGCAAACAATTGATCTTTTGTTCCTCGATATCCAGTCATCGACAAGAGGTACACTTGCGAGCCTACCTGAATTGCTTAAGCAAAAAGACATCTTTACCATTGCCATTAACGCTCTGGGCGAGAAGCGACAGTTAGATAATATAGATGCAATAGTAACCCTTCCCTTATTAGGCAACCGTTTTAGGAACGCCATACATAACGGCATAGAAAACCGAAAACTAAGGCAGCAACAGCAACCACAGAATCAGCTCAACCCGATAAACAAGCCCGCTGAAACAGAGAAATCGAAAGTGGTTATCCTGATTGTAGAAGATAACCTAGTGAATCAGAAAGTGGCCTCTTTACAACTCAAACAGGCGGGTTTTGATTTTATTATTGCGAGTAATGGCCAGGAAGCCTTTGAATTCATCAGCGCTGGTAGAGCCTTCCACGCCATTTTAATGGACTGCATGATGCCGGTTATGGATGGCTTTACGGCAACCGAAAAGATCAGAGAGTGGGAAAGTCTACATTCTCAGCCAAGGTTACCTATCATCGCACTAACTGCGAGCGTACTCGATCAAGATATTCAGAAGTGTTATCAATCAGGTATGGATGATTACCTCGCAAAACCCTTTAAAAAAGAGGCGTTACTACATAAGCTTAAATCGATATCTAAGCAGGCGAGTTAAATCGTCCACTGACTAACAGCCACGCTATACTCATAGCATCCCATGACGTTAATAGCGGCGTTACATTTCCTAGCAAGCACATACTATAGATGTAGGCTAGCTATGACTAAAAATTCAACACTTGCATCTGGGATAGTAATACGTTGAAATGATATCGGCATGAATGAATTTAGTGAGTTCTTCTCTCAAGGTTATTGGTGGCTCTCATTGCTTGGCGGTCTACACTGCCTCGGGCTAGGCTTGTATATCCGCTACATTTACACCGAGCAAAGTGGTAACCATAAAATTCTGGGTGGCATTTTCAGTTTAATGGCGCTGTATTTTTTTACTGGGTTACTCAACATAAATAACGCCCCTGCCCCCATCCACTTACTTTTCATCTTAATTATTCCCGTCTACTTTTTAATGATGCCCCTGCTCTACCTCTATTGCGACCGCAGCCTTAATGAAATAAAACGGCCAATCGGTTTTTCACGTCACTTCTACCCCGCCGTTATCATCGCTATTATTGTGGTATTAGCCACCAGTTACCGAATCACCTTTGAGCATAATTGGCCTGAAATTAAACTGAGTCAGCCGCCGACTCTGACTGATTTAAGCCTTTTAGGCATGGTACTTCCTGCCATGCTATTTGTTCAGACTGGGCTCTATTTTTATTACATCATTAAAATGCTTAGCCGCTATCCCGGCCGAGTATCAAGAGTGCATCAAGATAGCCTCAAAGATATTAAGTTTCGCTGGTTGTTGGTGCTAACTCTCGCGTTAATGGGCAATTGGCTTATCAGGACGGTATTGGTGATCTTGCCTTTTTACTTTGGCGATAGGTTTATTGCTATCAACCAAGCCGCGACCAAGTTAGCCCTGTTATTGACTGTCTATATATTGGCTATTTACGGCCTCAAGCAGATCACCCGAGCCGCCTTTTTGCGCGGCAAACTCACTCAACAACATTCGAAACAACATCCGAAACAACCGATGCGGGCCAGCCAACAGCTACTTAGCTCTGAAGAGCTCGCTTATTTGCAGCAGTTAATGCTGGAGGAGAAAGAAGAGGATCAGAAAAATAACCCGCCATAGGCTTTGCTGAAGTCCACGGCGTGATAGGTCCATATTCGTTAGGCTTTACAGCCATGTAGGAAAATTTTAATCGCTTGCGCCGAATACTGCTTAATTTCCTCTTCCGAAGGGACACCTAACCCCAAGACCACATCTTGGTAATAATCACCTCGCAAAAGCCCGATCAACTGACTGCTTGTCTGGGCAGGATCGTCAATATTCAACTGTCCTTGAATAGCCTGTAGTTGTAAAAAATCACTCAACATTTGATAAAAACGATGGGGCCCACGAGATAAGAAAAAATCCACCAGCTCTTTATCTCGACGAGACTCAGTCACAATAATCCGATATATATCGATAATAGGCTGAGAACACAAAGCCTTAAGGTATTCGTAGCCAAACTGATTAAGCTGTTCAGCTAAATCCGCTTGAGCATCAAATTGAAAAGCACTGCCCACCTGTTCGGTACAGCGAGTGACCACCTGAATCAAAATTCCGCGCTTACAACCAAAATAGCTATAAAGGGTCTGCTTAGAGCCACCGCACACCTCAATAATTTGATCTAGACTCGTGTCGGCGTAACCCTGCTCAAAAAAAAGCTGAGTCGCTACGTCGATAATTTTTTCTTGTTTCTTTAGCGTAGATGGACGCATTCAAGTACCTCTCCTGTATGAGCCTAATTAGAACAGGTCTGTGTTATTCATGCAATTTAAGCCAAGTAACCCATAAGCTTGCTCAAGGCTAATTTGCGATCTCAAACGATCTTTTATGAACCTTGGTTAAAATTTAACTTGATCTAGTTATACCAAATAACTTATCGTACCGTCCAGTACAGTACGATAAGTTAATGAGAAAATATGAACGCCAAAATTAAAGCCATCGTTATCACCCTTGCCTTAGTCACGACTCTTGCAATGACGGCTAACACTTTTGTCAGTAATGCTGATACCGAAAAAACCGATAACGCCTATGTTCATGGTGAGATCACCCAGATAAGCGCCGAGGCTTCTGGTCGAGTCACAAAAATATTTGTAACAGATAACCAAATGGTAAAAGCCGGAGACGTACTGGCAATCATAGATCCGAGAGATTACGTCGCCCGACGAGACCAGGCTAAAGCGGCGTTAGCCATGGCGAGTGCATCACTCGATAGCAACCAGAGTCGCACCGCGCTACAACACGTCAATATCGACGAAACTGCAGCTCATTTGGAGATCGCAGAGGCGAACCATGACTTCGAGCAAAAGGAGCTCATTAGGTATGCAAAATTGGTTAAGACCGATGCTGTCAGCAAAACACAGCACGATGCGCAAGCGAACAAGGCTCGCATAGCCAATGCCAACCTTGAGGCGGCTAAGTTTAAGTTATCAGCAGCCAAGCAGCAGCTTATTAACCTAGAGACAGATCGCACTCACATTCTTGCACAGCAGCAACAAGCACAAGCAAGCTTAGCGCTAGCCGAACTAGAACTGCAAGATACCCAAATTCTAGCGCCGATCTCTGGCCGGATCGGTAATCGCGCCCTACAACTCGGTAAGTTTGTCCAAGCAGGTTCTGGCGTATTGGCCATTGTGCCAACCGGTGAATTATGGATAGAAGCCAACTTTAAAGAAACTCAGCTAACCCATATTCAACCCGGACAGGCCGTAGAGGTGATACTGGATATGTTCCCTGACTCAACACTCACTGGCACGGTGAGCAGCACTTCGCCATCAACAGGTGCGCAGTTCAGCCTCTTGCCTCCTGACAATGCCACCGGTAATTTCGTCAAGGTGGTGCAGCGAGTACCAGTAAAGATCAAACTGATGATCCCGTCGGCATTAAAAGGCCGAGTCGTTCCAGGGCTATCGGCAGAAGTCACGATTAACACCAATAGCACCAATAGCTAAGTCTTTCACTTATTCAGAGTTAATTCCATGAACCGCCGCCTCGAACTTATGCTAATTGTGACCCTGGCAATGATCCCATTTGGCATCACCTCGGCTATCTACAATGCCAGTGCCAGTAACATTGCCGGAACATTAAGCCTATCGGCTGACAATGCTTCTTGGTTCAATATTGCTTATATCTTAGCGCAATTACTGACCCTGCCTTTGGCCTCATGGCTAAGTTACCGCATAGGCGCAAAGCGCCTGCTAACCATGGGCACCGCTCTTGGCTTGTTAAGCAGTTTACTATTAGGTTTTAGCAGCAATGTCGTGGGGCACTTTATTGGCTGGGGCGTTATCGGGATTGCAGCAAGCTGTATGTTAGTGGCAGTGCAGGTGTTGGTGCTGCGTAACCTGTCACTTAAGGACATAGCTATTGCTGAAGGTTGCATGATGCTAATGACAACTCTGCTACCTATGGGCGTCTACCCTTGGCTTATCGCCGAGCTAGCCGAGAACGCCTTATGGCAACTCATCTTTGCGGCACAATCGAGCCTTTACCTGCTCATTTTGGCCTGGTTATGGTTACGGCCACTCGATTATATCGACGCGATACAGGTCCTGAAATTTAACGCGCTACAAGCGATTACCATGAGCGCTGCCATCACCGGGATCACGCTAGTCTTGATGCGTGGCCAGTACTATAACTGGTTCGATAGTCCAGAGTTTACTCAGATGACTCTGGTCACCGCGGCATTGATTCTCTTATGTGTATTCGTTATCGCGAAGCAGCTTGGTCGTGGCGAGTTCATTCGTAGCGATGTATTAAGCCCGCTAAAGAATAAAGTGTCGATGTACAACGCTGCCCTTGCAGGCTTTGCCGTGCTTGGCACTTCTATGCTGATCAGCGTTTACCTTGGCAGTGTATTGCGCTACAGCCATAGCGAGCAAGGCTGGCTGCAAGTGCCCGCTTTTGCCAGCATGTTTGTCGGCTTACTTATTAGTATCTGGATCTGTAATCACCCAAGACTCAAACCCGATGCTGTGGTGCCCATTGGTGTGCTAATGATCTTGCTCTCGAGCGTCTCGCTATCAGGTAGCAGCGCCAGTAGTGGCGCAAGTGATATGCTGCCAGCATTGATCTTACGCGGGCTTGGCGTCGGCTTGCTCAATGTCACCGTGTCTATCTCTATTTTATCGAGTTTTAAAAAAGAGCATATTTCACAGGGCGTAAGTTACTTCTACCTCTTTAGAACCTTAGGGGGTCTGATGGGCATGGCGTTGTTCTCTAGAATGATGAGTATTGAGTCCACCAGCACCATGGGTGTGCTAGGCGAAAATTTCAATCAAATGAACAGCAATTTCATCCAGTATCAAACGGCCATGACTCAAGTCTTGAACCAAGGGATGTTGGAAGCCACGCCAGAGCGAGTCGCGAGCTTGCTTTCCAGCCAACTGCAACTACAAACGGCAGCCGTTGCAGGAGGCAATAATTTCCAGTGGTTTATTATCTCGCTGTTTGTGCTTGCCCCTATCTTGATCATAGGTAAAAAGTTAGTGGCAAAGTCTGCTAATCAGCAGCCGGAAGATTAACTAAGTCTGTTTTTGATTTATCACAAATAAACACCATTGAATGAATTTTTTTCATAGCCAACCGCGTAAAAGTTACGCTAGTGTATTAGCCCTTATTTCAAGAAAATATCAAAAAAAAAATAATAAATGCAAGTTAACTTATTGAAGGGTAGGAATTAATACATGAAACAATCACACAAGCTATCGTTGCTTGCTGCCGCACTGTTCGGCAGCAGTTTCTCCGCCATGGCGGTAGAGAGAACGCACGACATCAGCATTGATGACTTCTTTGATATCGGTAATATGGGCGCAGTAACCCTTAGCCCGAATGGTAGGCAAGCGGTGTGGTTAGAGTCCCGCTGGGACAAGGAGCTTGATAAAAGCCAGCGCGACTTATGGTTAGTTGATACTCAGTCTCGCCAACCAAAGCGTCTGACCTTTACTAACGAGAGCGAGTCTAGCCCACAGTGGAGCCCAGACGGTGAATACGTTTACTACCTAGGAAAAATAAAGCAAGAAGGTGCAAAGGCACCATTCAACGGTAAAACTCAAGTCTTCCGTTTATCCATCTCAAGTGGCGATAGCCAACCTATGACTAAAGAAGCCGAAGGCGTCACAGGCTTTGAGCTCAGTCATGACGGTAAAAGCCTGTATTTTCTAACCACTAAAACCACAACCGATAAAGATCAGTGGGCAGCAATGCGCGCCGATCACAGCGCTCCAAAGTATGGCCACGGCGAACAAAAAACCAATCCACTATATCAGCTCGACCTTGAGCATTTTAAGCAGACATTACTCCTAGATGACGATAAGGTTGTTTGGGAGTTTAAGGTTAGCCAAGATGGCAGCAAGATAGCCCGTATCACCACCACAGATAACGAACTGGTGTTCTTAGAAGGTTGGTCTGATGTTGAAATTTTCGATACGACCACCCAGCAGAACAGCGTGCTGGCAGACACCCAATGGCGTGACAATGCCCCTTCGCCATATGGCTGGCTGCTCGGCCTTGCTTGGCAAGACAACAATACCGAATTAGCGTTTAGAATCGATTTCGACGGTCATCCAGGCCAGCTATTTATTGCCGATGCCAAAGCCACAGATAAACCATCGCTTGAGATCTCTCGCCCAGACGATGTGACACTGAACTCAAGCGATCTTACTTGGCGGCCAAACAGTGATGAGATCTGCTATCGCGGCGCCGATCATGGCCGCGTTAAACTGTTCTGTACTGAAATCGATGATGGCGAACAAGGCGATACTCGCAGCGTAATTCCCGGTGACATGGTGATCGGTAGTTATAGCTTTAGTCAAAATGGTAAGTCCGTCGCTTTTAGCCATAACGGCTTAGATCATTTCTCTGACATGTTTATTGCAGATGCCAACAGTAGCCGTGCCAAGGCTAAACGTATAACCAATATCAATCCACAAGTTGATAGCTGGAAACTGCCGCAGGTCTCTATTGTTAAATGGACGGCGCCAGACGGTAGTGTGGTTGAAGGCATACTCGATCTACCGGCTGGATACAAAAAAGAAGATGGCCCCTTGCCATTAATCGTGCAAATTCATGGGGGGCCAACATCAGCGACGCCTTATGCCCTGCAGCATAGATCTTACGGACGTTCGACCTTCACCGCTAATGGATGGGCTCTACTTTCACCTAATTACCGTGGCTCCACTGGCTATGGCGATAAGTTCTTAACCGATCTTGTTGGTCGTGAGCATGATATCGAAGTCAAAGATATCATGGCCGGTGTCGATCAATTGATCGCTGATGGTATTGTCGATGGCAACAAGATGGCCGTGATGGGCTGGAGTAACGGCGGTTATCTAACCAATGCGATTATCAGTACCAATAATCGTTTTAAAGCCGCAAGCTCTGGCGCTGGCGTATTCGATCAGCGCCTGCAGTGGATGCTTGAAGATACTCCGGGGCATGTGATTAACTTTATGGAAGGCCTGCCATGGGAAAAGCCTGCAGCCTATGATCATGGCTCGTCATTGACCCATGCTAATAACATCAAAACCCCAACGTTAATTCACATCGGTGAAGGCGATCAGCGTGTACCACTGGGTCATGCACAAGGTTTGTATCGCGCTCTTCAACACTACCTCAATGTACCTGTAGAGTTAGTCGTTTACCCCGATGAAGGCCATGGTTTAAGTAAATACCAGCACCGCAAGGCTAAGATGGAGTGGGATCAAAAATGGTTTAATCACTATGTATTAGGCCAGCCTGTAGAGTAAACGCGCTGTTTATCATCGTTTAGCTAACTCTATTAAAGCGCCCTGTTGGCGCTTTAATTTTTTAGATAACAATCGCTTTGTAAAAGTGTATTCACTTTCCGTTCAGTAAGGCTATGCTAAGGTTTAAGCAGTTTATGACATAGCGAAAATGGAATGAGGAGAATCCAATGATAGGTTTTATTAAAAGAGTCACCGCTAGCTTATGTCTACTTGCTAGCGTATTGATAGCGCCGCAGGCGCTCGCAGAAGACAGCTATGCGCAAGCTAAGAGCACTTTTCAGCAAGCCAATGAAACCCAAAAATTCTTTGACAGCGCTTATGGTTACGCACTATTTCCTACGGTAGGAAAAGGCGGTATAGGTATTGGTGCCGCCTATGGTAAAGGACAAGTGTATCGTGCTGGCAGCTATGCCGGTAATACCAGCCTAACTCAAATTTCTTTTGGTTTTCAGCTCGGTGGTCAGGCCTACAGCGAGATCATCTTTTTTAAAAATGAGGCCGCCTATAAAGACTTTACCAGTGGCAGTTTTGAATTTGGCGCTCAAGCTTCGGCCGTTGCCATCAACATAGGTGCCAATGCTCAGGCTGGTACCACAGGTAACTCAGCGGGCGCCGGTAAAAGTGCTGCTACTGCCGCCTATATTAATGGTATGGCGGTATTTACCGTAGCCAAAGGCGGCTTAATGTTTGAAGCTGCTCTAGCAGGGCAATCTTTTACTTTTGAAGAAAAGTAGAGAACAAGAAGGTTCTAGGAAATGCAGAGACGGATAGGACCTAGGACCTAGGTCCTAGGTCCTTCAAAGTTAGAACCGAGGTAAATCACATTCTTCACACCCCTTTACAGGATAAGAATTCGTTATTTATGCCCCCATGGCACTGGTGGCAATGCCACTGGCTTGCTCAGATCAAAATCGACTCTAAAATCACGATTTTCACGAGTTAAACGGTAAGTAAATTCTTGCGGCTTGACGTACATGTGCCACACGTTAGTCACCGACACATCTAAAGCATTTTCTCTAAAGTTGTTAATCGAGTAAGCATCGACGGGGAATGACTGCTCAGTAGCGATGCCCATATTGGCTGTCATACCACCATACATAGTCACCTTGTCTTCAGATCCATCTTTATGACGGTGATCATGAGCTAAATGCAGGCCATAAGGCGTTTTAGTTATCACCCAAGTACGAGAGTGGTCATCACCCACATGAAATGGCACCTTAAGTACTGTATCGCTGCATTCACGCACATGCATAACAAGCTTCTTGCCACTAAATGCCGAGTCTGCGCTATTGCCCGCAGTAACAGTTCCTTCAAACGCTTTGCCACAATGAGCAGCGAGATTATCGAAAAAAGCAGCCTGTTCTGAGGTCACTGCCATTGCAGGCAATGCAAAGCCACTCGCCGCTAACAGGGCCATTTGTGAGTATTTTATTGTTTTCATTATTATCTCCGATGATTTGTGACTAACACTATCACAAAGAGATAAATTTTAGCTGAAAGCTTAAAGTCTTTATAAATCAAGCTGTGCCTTGGTTTTAGCGCAATTAACGAATATAAGACAGCGCTCAACCTCTAAACATGGCGTATACTCGCGCGACATTTTTCAGTATCACTAAAAGCTCAACCCCTCATGAGTAAGTACACAGTTCCAACCTTCTCGCTCGCAATGTTACATCCCAAATATTGGGGTGTATTACTCATCGTTAGCCTTAGCTTTCTTTGCAGTCTGTTGCCTTATGCGATTCAAATACGCTTAGGTAAGCTTGTTGGCCGTATTGTCATCGGCTTTATGAAGAAGCGCCAGCACACCATTAAGCGCAATCTTGAACTGTGCTTTCCAGATATGGGTGACGCTGAGCGCGATAACTTAATCAAACTGAATATTGAAAACACCGGCTTAGCCCTATTAGAAACCGGTATGGCTTGGTTTTGGTCGAATGAACGTATTGCTAAACACACCACTGTAGTTGGCATGGAGCATATCGACAAACTAAAGGCTGAAGGTCGTGGTGCACTGCTAATTGCCGTGCACTCACTCAACCTTGAGCTTAGTGGCCGCGCATTTGGCCAATATGCAAAGGGCATGGCGGTATACCGCCCTAACAACAATCCATGTTTTGATTACTTCCAGCTAAAAGGACGTTCGCAAGGTGGGCATACGTTGATTCATCGCAAGAACGTCAAGTTTATGCTGGAAGCGCTCAATGATGGTGCCTTCATGTGGTATGCACCGGATCATGACTATGGTCGCCGTCGCTCGACTTTTGCGCCGTTATTCGCAGTTGAAAATGCTTGTACTACCACTGGCACCAGTTTGTTAGCGGATAACACCAACTGCGCCATAGTGCCTGTTGTTTTTGTACGTAACAACGACAGTGGCCACTACACTCTCACTATAAAAGAACCAATGATAGATAAGTTTCCTAAGGGAGATGAACACGCGGGCGCGTGCTTTATTAATAAGATTGTTGAAGAGTCAATTATGGCTAAGCCAAGCCAATATATGTGGCTACATAGGCGCTTTAAGAACCGCCCTGATGGCGAAAGCTCTTTGTATTAACCGGTGAAGCCTCTCTGTATCAATGCTTCACTAATCAAACCAGGCTGACGACTTTTCGGCGGCTTGGTTTTTGACATCATCATCGATATACATAGATACCATAGCCAGCGCAGCAGCTAATGCCCCGAGATCATCGGAAAATCCCAGTATAGGGGTTAAGTCTGGAATTGCATCAATCGGCGAGATAAAGTAAGCCAAGGCACCAAAAATCACCGTCTTCGCCCACTTAGGCGTATCTGGTCGCTTCGCGGCATAATATAAACACAGCGCATTATCTATCACTTCACGTCCGGCTTTTTTGGCAAACATTTTCACCTTCAGCCAAAAGTTCTCATCGCTATAATCGTTTGTGTCATTCGTTTCTTGAGTCATGATCCAGCCAAAAAAATAAGGGAATATCCTTGATATTCCCTTATTTTAGTTTAATTAGCTACAGCAAGCTTATCGCTGATGCTTTGGACAGTTGAGTGTCCCAAGCGTTGTTTTACTCTGGGTGCGTTACCTTTGGTGTTTCGGCGTGGTTCCCCAAGCATTCTTTTTAGGCGGTCGCTTGGCAGCTGCTTTATTTGAATTTGGATTTCCCTGACCACCTGTTTTAGCGCCTTGCTTAGCCGTGCTAGCGTTCGCCGCTTTGCTCTGGCCTGACTTATTCTGACTCGGCTTACTCTGAGCAGATTTACCCTGCCCAGACTTGCGGTCATCAAACTGATCAGCAGAGAAACGGGTAAAGGCTTTTTTACCTTTACCGTCATCTTTAGTATTGAGCTTCTTATTGTTGCGGTTCGCTTCACGCTCCTGGCGCGTCTCTACTGGCACTAAGCAAGATGGGCCATTACCAATTAACTTTTCTTTACCCATATCGATAAGCGCTTCACGAATAAGCGGCCAGCCTGCTGGGTCATGATAACGCAACAAAGCTTTATGTAACTTACGCTGGCGGCCTTTTTTCGGTACCGAAACCTGTTCGCTGTTGTGCTTCACATTTTTAAGTGAGTTCAGCTCGGTATGGTAAATCGTCGTTGCGTTTGCCATGGGTGATGGATAGAAGTTCTGCACTTGATCCAGCTTGAACTTTTCGCCTTTCAGCCATAGCGCCAAATTCACCATATCTTCATTGGTGGTGCCTGGATGCGCCGAGATAAAGTAAGGGATCAAATACTGCTTTTTCCCCGCCTCTTTTGAGTACTTATCGAAAAGTTCTTTAAACTTATCGTAAGTGCCCATTCCCGGCTTCATCATCTTATTGAGCGGTCCCTCTTCGGTATGCTCTGGAGCAATCTTCAGGTAGCCACCCACGTGATGGGTTGCCAGCTCTTTAACGTAGCGCGGATCTTCAGTGGCTAAGTCATAGCGCACCCCAGAGGCAATCAATACCTTTTTAATCCCTGGTACATCTCGAGCGGCGCGATACAAGTCGATAGTCGCTTGATGATCGGTATCTAAATGCCCACAAATTGACGGGAATACGCAAGATAAACGACGACAAGTACTTTCAGCTTTAACACTAGAACAGCCTAAGCGATACATGTTGGCCGTTGGGCCACCCAGATCGGAGATCACCCCGGTAAATCCAGGCACTTTATCTTGAATGTCTTTAATTTCTTTAACGATCGAATCCTGAGAACGACTTTGAATAATTCGTCCTTCATGCTCGGTGATCGAACAGAAAGAACAGCCACCAAAGCAGCCACGCATAATATTGATTGAGGTCTTAATCATGTCGTAGGCAGGAATTTTTTCTTTGCCATAAGATGGATGCGGTACGCGCTGATAAGCTAAATCAAATACGCCATCCATCTCATCAGTATTCAGCGGCCATGCCGGTGGGTTAACCCAAATGGCACGCTCGGCATGCTTTTGAAATAACGCGCGCGCACAACCGGGATTTTGCTCCTGATGCAAAATACGCGAGGCATGGGCATACAAAAACTTATCTTCAGATACTTTTTCATAGCTAGGCAGTAAGACATAAGTCTTCTCCCAAGGCTTAGGTCTGGCAGGTTGGATACTGATCGCCTTTGGCGCATCATTATCGAATATTTTCTCATCCGTTGGGCCCGACAGGTTTTTACAACCGACATCATCGGCACCATACGGGTTAGGAATTGGATCGATTTTATGTAGTTGATCGATTTTTCGTGAATCCATGCCCTTCCACTCAGGCAAAGGCTCTTTACGAATAACTGTCGTGCCGCGAATATCATGCAGCTCAGAGATAGGCTCGCCAGCGGCTAAACGGTGTGACAACTCCACCAAAGGTCGCTCAGCATTACCGTAAACCAAGATATCTGCTTTGGCGTCTAAAATAACGCTACGACGCACTTTATCGGACCAATAATCGTAGTGAGCGATACGGCGTAAGCTCGCTTCGATACCGCCAATCACCACAGGCACATTCTTAAAGGCTTCCTTACAGCGCTGGGTGTAAACCGTTACGGCACGATCGGGGCGTTTACCGCCAATATTTCCTGCGGTATAGGCATCATCATGACGCATACGCCGCTCGGCCGTATAGCGGTTGATCATCGAGTCCATGTTACCGGCGGTCACACCAAAATAGAGGTTAGGCTTACCTAACTTCATAAAGTCTTCTTTGTTTGACCAATCAGGTTGGGCAATAATCCCGACTCTAAAGCCTTGCGCTTCGAGCATGCGGCCAATTACTGCCATACCAAAGCTTGGATGATCCACGTACGCATCGCCGGTGACGATAATGATGTCGCAACTATCCCAGCCTAGCTTAGCCATCTCTTTGCGAGACATAGGCAAGAAGGGCGCTGGGCGAGTAAGCTCAGGGCGATACTTTGGAAAGGTAAATAACGTGGATTCTACTTGCATGGATTAGGCAGCCTAACTGAAATACAAAAATTACGCAGATTTCGCGCCCCACGTTACTCTCACGTTGGGGACGCGGAGTATAACAGGCTCCGCCTGCAAGGTGTGACTAAAAAAGCATCAAGTTGATGCTTTTTTTAGTATAGCCCCTTATCCCATAATTTGGCTGTGGGTATTATTCAGCCTGACTTTACAGTGTACTGAAGTCGATACAATAAGGCTTATTAGCTTTTGGCTGACATTGGCTAAGCGCTATAAACTGGAGATAAAAGTCAGTAAATTTGCCAGCACTAGAGCTAACATCACAGCCCAAGTTAACAAGATGCCCCAAAAACGACCGAAATGATAACCGCCTCGCCCCTGAGTTAACCCAATTGCATGCAGCAAACGAGCAACAATCCATACCGTGCCAAATACGTAAAGTAATAGCGCACCGGTGCCATTCATCTCTGCAACCACGAACAGCAACAAAGTAATAGGCGCGTTTTCCAATAAATTAGCGTGCACTCTTTGCGCCAATTCAAGTGACTCATTACCCGCACTACCGAGACCAATTTTATGTCTGCGCCTCAGTTTTATTACCCTAAAAGAGAGCGCAATCGTTAACAGTGCAGTAAGGCTGATAAACAAAGCGGATATAGCAAGTGGCATACGTTGACCTATTCAGTAGCAAGCAAAACCACAGCATTACAATTATCGAACATTATGTAAAATAAATGGCAACCTTTTTAGCTCAAATAGGTTAAGATGCGCTCGTCAAAACAGGGCAAATAAACATCTGTATAGAACAAACGATAAAAACAATATAAGCATTTGTTTAATAAAAATAAATAATCCTGAAGTCACCTACAGCGAAGCAAGATTGTGGATAATCGAGAATTTTTAGAAAAGCGCCGTTTCATCATACGGCTCGGTAAAGCACTGCATAAATTTGGTACGCCAGCCTATCGCCTAGAGACTCACCTACAAGGTGTTTCTAACGTGCTTGGCATTGAAGGTTACTTCTTGATCTCGCCAACCGCGATGACCTTTGTGTTACAACACGACGAAGACCAAGAGTATAACCACGTCGCCAGAGTGAAGCCCGGTGAGCTAGATCTGGGCTCATTAGCCAGAACCGACGAACTGGTTGAAGAACTCATGTCAGGTCAGCGCACACTCAGTGAAGCGCTTGAACGCCTAGAAGAGATCTCCAATAAACCTAATCCATACGGTACCAAACTAACCCTACTCGCCTTTGGTGTATCGGCAGGTGCCTTTGCCATGCTAATGGGCACGAGTTGGAACGATGCTTTTTGGTCTAGCATGTTAGGCCTGATGGTTTACGGTTTAGTTTATCGCGCCGAACGTTCTAAACGTATGGCAGAAATGCTTGAGCCCCTTGCCGCGATCCTCTGCGCTATTGCAGCCTTCGCTATCGCACGCGTCGACCCTTCGGTTAATATCCCTGTGGTGATCTTGTCCGGCATTATTATCTTTATTCCCGGCCTTGCCCTCACTTTGGGGCTAGCTGAACTCGCCGCGCGTGACCTTATCTCAGGTACGGCAAGGGTGATGGATGCCTTCATGCTGCTATTTAAGCTCTATTTCGGGGTGATCCTCGGCATGGCCATTGGCAAGGCGTTATTTGGCGAGACAAGCTATATTCCTCCTGAAGCACTACCTCAATGGGCGACATTTATCTCAGTGCCAATCTTATCTACGGCACTGGTTGTTATCTTTAAAGCCAGAATAAAAGACTCCCCCTGGGGCATATTAGCTGGCATTGTCGCTTTTTTCTCGGCGATATTGGGCGGGATTTACTTTGGCGAATCGATTGGTATTTTCTTTGGCGCATTAGCCGTCGGCGTATACTCCAACTTGTTTTCTCGTTGGATGAAGGCACCCGCTTCTATCGCATTATTGCAAGGCATAGTGATCTTAGTACCTGGTAGTAAAACCTATATCGGCCTTAATACCTTAATTCTCGGTGAGACCATCTTTAACCAATCTCATTTGGGGATACAGATTTTTTTAATTTTTATGTCCATTATTGCAGGCTTAATTTTTGCCAACGTTGCCGTTCCGCCAAGGCGTACCTTGTAAGCGCTAGCAGCAATAATCACCAAAGAAAGAGCGCTTAAAGGCGCTCTTTTTTATTGCGCTAAATCATTTTCTGATTAAGTAAAACTGCCTGTTATGACTTGACTAATCTACACTTACGCTGTGTTATAGTTTTGTTACACCTTAGCCGCTATTAATTCTCGCCAAGGAGTAGAGTGACATAATGAAGCGGGTTTTCAGCATCACCTTAGTGTTCTTTTTTAGCATCCAGATGGATGTTGCTTCGGCTGAAAATAAAACTGCAGTTCCTGATAACAACCACGCTGAAGATTACGAGCAAAAAAAACCGACCAAGAATATTGTGATCAAGAGTAACGATATTTTTGATCTCTCCGACCCCGATACTTTTTTCATTCATCGCTGGGCTAACTACCTACATATTAACACCCGAGACTCAGTGATCCGCGACAAACTTAGCTTTTCAGAAGGAAATGAAGTCAGCCAAAAGGACCTAGACGAAGCACAACGTATATTGCGCTCACAGGCCTATATTCGTGACGCTAAAATTAGCTACTCAGCACCCGCTCCCGATGCAGACCTTGCTGATGAAGGCGAAAATATCTTGGTCGAAACTTGGGATAACTGGTCACTGTTACCCACCTTTAGTGCCAGTCGAAGCGGCGGTGAAAATAAGTTTTCCATCGGTATCAAAGAAGATAACTTACTCGGCTACGGTATCCGTACTCGTATCAAATATCAGTCAAATGCCGACAGAACGGGTTACAAATTTGGGGTTGAGGCACCATTTAACTACATAAAATACGCCACTATTGCCGCAGACTTTTACGATAATAGCGATGGTCAGGCTAAACATGTTTATTTTAATAAACCATTTTATACCTTAGATGGCAGCCATATGTATTCCGCCGAATACCTAGATGATCTCCGTGTCGATACCCTTAAACAAAACGGGATGGATATTAATGAGTTTCAGCACTCCGTTTTCTACAATAATGCCCGTTTTGGCTGGCTGATAAACCACAATAGCGAGGAAGTTTCTAGGTTTATTACCGGGATAACTCAAGACCAGCACGAGTTTAACCATATCGATAGCTACCCAAACTCAGAGCTGCCAAAAGATAGAGACTTTCTTTATCCATGGCTTGCTTATCAGTATCTACAAGATGATTTCAAAGTCCTCAAGAATGTGCATTTAATTAATTACAACGAGGACTTTAACTTTGGTTGGCAGCATTACTTTAAGCTAGGTATCGAAACCCGAGACCTAAACGACAGCTCACCGATTGGTTACCACATAAACTGGCAATCGAGTCGCGGCTACCAAGGTGAGGATCAACTGATTTTATTGGAGATGGATGGTGAGGGCGTATTTGCCACCAGCCAAAAAGATTTCTATAAACTCAATGTCGCCGCCGAGTATTTTTATCATATTAGTCCCAAGTGGACTGCCTATTCGAAGCTCAGATTAAGCACCTCACAAAATAACTACTTGGATGAACCTTTTGCTCTTGGCGATGACACTGGGGTTCGTGGCTACCCCAATGATTACCAATATGGTGACAATCAATGGGCCTTTACCGCAGAGATAAGAAACTATCCTAATATCAATTTATACCAATTAGCGGAACTCGGTTGGGCCGTATTTACCGATGTAGGTCATGCATTTGGTGGTGACGATGAAAATAACGCAGTATCTTCCCCCATCGGCAGCGTTGGTATTGGTGCAAGGATTTACTCATCAAAATCAAGCTACGGTAATGTCGCTCATATTGATATAAGTATGCCATTCACCTCCGGGGTTGAAGTGAATAGTTGGGAATGGCGCTTTCAGGTAAAAAATCGCTTTTAGACGTATTAAAAATACTAGCAAGCGGAGTCCATTCCACTTAGCCATTCCTAGTTCATTAAGCGTTAGGGAGTTGCCTAGAACTTATAATCTAACGATAAATAGATCTGCTGGCTATTATCAATATCGATACCGTTTTCACTATAATCCTGCGCTAAGTATCGATAACCTAAATCAGATGATAAGTTTTCTGTCCATTTATATTGCACCCCAGCTTGTCCGCCATATACAAAGTCTGTGGATGAGCGGCCGGCAATTTTATTGTCATTCACACCCGCGCTAACACCCAAAAATAGGTTTACATCTTTATGTACAGGGATAAGGTAATCATAAGACAACAACCAGCTATACTGCTCTTGTTTATAGTCAGCTGATGAATTGGAGAACTCATCCTCCATATAAGCAAAGGTACCAGTGATTCGATGCTGCTGTTCAATCAGCACGCCAATACGCCCCTGCCAAGACATATCTTCAGTGTCATGGCTTACCGCACCATCAACTTTATCCATTTGGTAGCCAGCAGCCGCACCCGCAAAAAAATCGACTTCAACGGCCTGAACGCTGCTAATCATTAAGCCTGAACATAATACGCTTGCTAAAATAGTGTTTGCTTTCATCATCAACCTCACTCTCAATTGAATTTTATCTCTTACCCTGTGTAAGCGACATTGAGGTTAGATTAGCGACTTATTGGAGGAGGAAAAACAGGTTGTTGGCAATCAGTTTGTATCGAAAATTATGACAATCAACAACTCAATTCTGAATCATTGACTCAACGCTAAGTAGATAGCGAGATAAGTATTCAATAACAAAAATATACTCTTATTAATCATATGCGGACAGCAAGGTGGCAATCTGTGTATGTGTGGCGTCACCAGTTAATAAGCGATGTTATTGTAATGAAAAGCGCAACCATAAACGCACCTTTAAGACACTAAAACAAAATGCCCTTTATCTGTGACTTCATCATTAGGAGCTAACACCGTTAAAACTGAATCAACACCTGCAGTAACCTTGCCCAAACTCGATATCACAAATCCCCTTGAGCAAAATCAATCAAACCAACATGTAAAATCAACCATTCGATTTAATTTATAGTCGTCTCAGTTAAACAGCAATATTCGCGGTTAATGGCTGTGTCCTTGTGAAACATTAATCATCATCACGCCAGCCGCCACCAGCACCATACCAATCCACGCCGTCATATCTAAATGCTCGCGATAAAATAGCGCCGACAATAAAGTCACAGTAACAATGGCCAACCCCGCCCAAAGCGCGTGTACTACACCAACAGGCATGCCCTTCATCGCTTGGCCTAAAAAGATAAATGCCGTTAGGTGGCCTAGAAGCACTAAAGCGGCAGGTAACGGCTTACTAAAACCATCGGTGGCTTTTAACGCCACATGAGACAAGGCTTCTGCCACCACACCCAGAAAAAGAAACATCCAGCTCATTTTATTACCTTAATTGTGCTCCGCAATTGTTTGCAAAGGCGTTTAAAATCAATATCCGTATTATATTTTCCTGATAAATAATGATAATCCCCCTTCAATACAAATCACTTTTACTCTTGGGTAATAATCTTTTTAAAGGTAATAGAAAAGCCGCCCTATTGGCGGCTTATAGCGTCGGTATTTCGGGTGAAAATTGCGTTTTACTGCGCTAAATGCTCGGCATGAAAACGTAAGTGGTTTTCAATGAAGCTAGAGATGAAGTAATAGCTATGATCATAACCTTCTTGCATATTTAGCGTTAGCGGGTAGCCGCTCATTTTAGCTGCGGCCTCTAGTACTTCTGGCTTTAACTGCTCGATAAGAAAGTCATCAGCCTCACCTTGATCAACTAAAGCTGGCACAAATTCAGTCGCTTTACGCATCAATAGGCTGGCATCGTAATCAACCCAAGTTGTGGTATCACGGCCTAGATAGGCTGTTAATGCCTTTTTGCCCCAAGGGCAATTTACTGGATTTGCAATCGGGCTAAATGCCGACACAGATTGATAAGCCTGTGGGTTACGCATGGCAATCACCAACGCACCGTGGCCACCCATAGAGTGACCCGCAATAGAGCGCTTATCACTCACCGGGAACATAGACTCAATAAGCGCAGGCAATTCATTAACCACATAATCGTACATGCGGTAATGGCGATTCCAAGGTGCTTGGGTAGCATTGACATAAAAGCCCGCGCCTTTACCTAAGTCGTAACCCGCATCATCGGCAACATCATCGCCTCGAGGGCTGGTATCTGGCGCAACAATCGCAATACCCAGCTCAGCAGCCATTCGCTGTGCGCCGGCTTTTTGCATAAAGTTTTCATCGGTGCAGGTTAGCCCTGACAACCAATAAAGCACGGGAACTTTTTTACCATTTGACGCTTGAGGCGGCAGATAAACCGCAAATCGCATGGCGCAATTTAGGGTTGTAGACTGGTGGCTATATTGCTTATGCCAGCCGCCAAAGCTCTTGTTGACACTGATATTTTCAACGGTCATTTAATGCCGACTCCTATAAATTTTTACATCGAGAGCAATCAAGCCTCTTAAAAACAACAAGCGCCCGAAAGCGCTTGTTATTTTATATGACTTAATTACTTGTCGAAGTGGATTACTGTACGAATACTCTTACCTTCGTGCATAAGATCAAATGCTTCGTTAACTTGCTCAAGCGCCATTGTATGAGTAATAAAGTCACTTAACTTGAACTCACCTGCAAGGTAACGCTCAACGTACTCTGGTAATTCAGAGCGGCCTTTAACGCCACCAAATGCACTACCTTTCCAAACACGACCCGTCACTAACTGGAATGGACGCGTTGAGATCTCTTGGCCTGCACCTGCAACACCAATAATCACTGACTCGCCCCAACCTTTATGGCAACACTCAAGTGCGCTACGCATGACGTTAACGTTACCAATACACTCAAATGAGTAATCAACGCCGCCATCAGTCAGCTCAACAATCACATCTTGGATTGGCTTGTCATAGTCTTTAGGGTTAATGCAGTCAGTTGCACCCAATTGACGGGCTAGGTCGAACTTACTTTCGTTGATATCGATAGCAATGATGCGTGACGCTTTAGCCATTGCTGCGCCGATAACCGCTGACAGACCAATGCCACCCATACCGAAGATAGCAACGGTTGCGCCTTCCTCAACTTTAGCGGTGTTCATTACCGCGCCCATACCGGTTGTGACACCACAGCCTAGAAGACAAACTTCTTCAAGTGGCGCTTCAGGGTTGACTTTCGCTAACGAAATTTCAGGTAATACTGTGTACTCAGAGAACGTTGAAGTGCCCATGTAGTGATAGATTATCTGGCCATCTTTAGAGAAACGGCTAGTACCATCTGGCATCAAACCTTTACCTTGAGTTTCACGGATCTTCTGACAAAGGTTAGTCTTACCAGACTTACAGAATTTACATTCGCCACATTCAGGAGTGTAAAGTGGGATAACGTGGTCGCCTACTTTAACGCTAGTGACACCTTCACCGATAGACTCAACAATACCGCCACCTTCATGACCAAGAATACAAGGGAAGATGCCTTCTGGATCGTCGCCCGATAATGTAAATGCGTCGGTGTGACACACGCCAGTGGCGATCATCTTAACGCGCACTTCACCTTTTTGTGGTGGCATTACATCTACGATTTCCATAGATAGTGGCTGGCCAACAGCCCAAGCTACTGCGGCTTTTGATTTGATTGTTTGTGCTGTCATCTTGTATTCCTACTCTTAATAAACTTTTATATACGGCGTGTCACCGCTGTGGGTATGGCAAAGATTATAACGACCTGTTCAATATTGATAATCCCATCAATAGGTAATTTACCTTTACCATATGGTAATAATCTTTAGGAACGTGGCTTCATTATTTACTGAAATGCTTTCTAGGGCTTGAGCTAGTTCAAAGCCATGTTATAAATTAATCTCTACTGGTTTTTGCCACAGCAAATTTAACGTAGCTGGCTATCTTTACTGCCTCGGCGATTAAACAGCTGTTGCTTTGCCTGAGCACCATCGAGTGCATTTTGACAATGAACACAGAGTCGTACACCTGCCACCGCCATACGTCGAGCCTCAGGGATCTGCTCGCCACACTCTTCACAATGTTGCAGGCTAATCCCGCCAACCAGTTTACTTCTAGCGGTTGACACGGCATCGTCGACACTGCTGTCGATTTGATCTTGCACCGCACCATCTCTTGACCATCCACCAGCCATGTTAGTACCTCTCTATGACAATTCGCGGTTGCTGAGCATAAGTCGATTTAGCAGCCTATTAATCTATAGTCGAAGGCTGGGATTGCGTCTAACAATCCACTGTATTTCGCCCTTGAGTGACCAGCGCGAACTGAGAGCGAAGTCGCTCCAGATATAGACAGTTCCAGATATAAGCAGTCCATGTCACCCGGCTGCAGGTTAGCTAACCTGATTAGCGACAATGACTCACCTTTTGATGAGGCTCATTATATTTATTTCAAATAGAATGATAATTAGCTCTTAATACAAATCTCTTTTACCATACAGTAATAAAGGCTGAGTCAGCTTGTCGCATAAGGAGTCATCATGTTCAATTGGGAAGGTGTGAGTGAGTTTGTCGCCGTTGCTGAAGCAGAAAGCTTTACCAAGGCATCACAAAGATTGGGGATATCAACCGCACAAGTCAGCCGCCAAATTAGTGCACTTGAAACCAGACTGGCCTCTAAGCTGTTTCACCGCACCACCCGCAAGGTATCGGTAACCGAAGTTGGTCGCATCTATTATCAACATTGTCGCCAAGTATTAGATGGCTTAGAAGAAGCCGAGCGTGCAATTACTAATTTGCAGACAAGCCCACGCGGGTTACTCAAAATCACCGCGCCGGTCACCTATGGCGAAATGACCATGGCGCCATTAATTAATGACTTTGCATCGCTCTACCCAGAGCTGGAAGTCAAACTCAATCTAACCAACCAAAAGTTAGACTTAGTTGATGAAGGTTACGATCTGGCGATTCGACTTGGACACTTAGAAGACTCAAGCATGATGGCCAAGAAGCTAAGCAGTCGTACCCAATATGTGTGCGCGTCGCCTAGCTATATCTCAACCTATGGTATTCCGCACTCGCTATCAGAGCTAGATCAGCACAACTGCCTAATCGGCACCATGGATTATTGGCGCTTTCAAGAAAATGGCAAAACCAGAAATGTACGCGTTAGAGGCAGTTTAAGTTGTAATAGTGGCCACGCTTTAGTTGATGCCGCCATTAAAGGCATCGGCATAGTACAATTGCCCGATTATTACGTATTGCCGTTTATTGAGTCAGGCGAGCTAACGCCTTTGCTTGAGCAAAACCGCCAACCAGAAGAGGGGATTTGGGCGCTTTATCCGCAAAATCGCCACCTCTCACCAAAGGTACGTATGCTACTTGATCACTTAAGCCACGGCCTTAAACAAGCCTAGCACTCCCACTATTTTGACCTACACCCCAGAGCGTGGGTCAAAATACATATGACAAAATTCAAGTAAAATGCTTAAAAATCAATAAACAATAATTCCTCACCCAACAATTGTTACCTGTGTGCAAAAGTAATTTACCTTTTGAGCTAATTGTTCCAAAAAGAACGGTAACTATAATGAGCGCCATCTAAAGCCCTGCACTCGGTCATACCTTTCGTATCCCCTTTTAGTCCTAAGGCTCTTATCAAATTACATCGGCATCTGTTGATGCTTAGAGGAATTACTATGTCTCGTATTGTTATTGTTGGTGGCGGCGCAGCAGGCCTTGAAATCGCAAGTATGCTAGGTCGCAGTGTGAATAGCCAAGATGAAGTGATTTTGGTTGAAGGCGAAACCCACCATTATTGGAAGCCGCGGTTTCATGAAATAGCCGCTGGTACCTTTGATACCGATCTTGATAGTCTTTGTTACTTTAGCCATGGTGCTAAAAATGGTTACATGCACTATCAAGCCTGGATGACTGACGTTAATCGAGCAGCAAAGAAACTCACCGTACGTAAGCCTAATGGTGAAACAGATACACTCGATTACGACTACCTAATCATCGCCATTGGCGCGATCAGTAATGATTTTGCGACCCAAGGTGCAAAAGAGCACTGCTTGTTCTTAGACACACCAGAACAAGCCCGTGATAGCTGGCACAAAATCAGCAGTTTGCTGCGATCAGGTAAAGATTGCAGCATCAACATTGTCGGTGCTGGCGCGACGGGTCTAGAGCTCGCAGCAGAGCTTGCCAAAGTAAGTGCAGAACTGAGCGAAAATCCTTATGCAGCATGGCTTAATATCAACTTGATTGAAGCCGCCGATAGAGTATTACCAAACGGCCCAGTTAAAATGTCTGAGCAAGCGCTACTGAGACTTGAGAAATATCAGATTAATGTGATGCTTAATACTCGCATCGCTAGCGTTGAAGCCGATCGTATGTTCACCAGCGACGGCCTAGTGCTCAATGCCGATGTGCAGTTTTGGGCAGCAGGTATTAAAGCCCCTGACTGGCTAAAAGAGATAGGCGGCCTGCAGAGCAACTCGATTAACCAACTGGTTGTTGAGCAAACGCTTGTTACAACCTTTGATTCATCAATCTTTGCACTCGGTGACTGCGCCGCAATTCCACAAGCAGATGGTAGCAAAGTACCACCTAAAGCTCAGGCAGCTAACCGCGCTGCAGTGCATTTAGCTAAAAACTTAGTCGCCCTATTAGAGGGGAAGCCACTCAAACCTTTTGTCTACAACGACGGCGGAATGGTGGTCGCTATCGGGCATAACTTTGCAATTAGCACCATGATGAATGACAGGTTAATCTTAAAAGGCCGCTTAGTGCGCCGCCTCTACGATACGATTTTCCGTTTACATCAAAAAACGGTTAGTGGTTACTTAACCATTTCGCGTTTGATTATTTTCAAACGACTAAAGTGTTTGTTTAAACCCGCTTAAGCAGAACTATTGCAATTACCTGCGTAAATTACAGCTAAAAAAAGCCCGCTTATCTTTCGATAAGCGGTTTTTTTGAATATTAGCCATTAATTTCTAATCTCATACCGCTGACCAACTTTAATCGTGGTGCCAATCATAGTAGAGCCAATAACGCGAGAGCACGAAAGCCAATAGAGTAACCCTGTAAGTGAATAGCCCTATTTGTAGAAAGTAGTTCGAACTCTAAACATATCTAGCAGGTATTTTTTGCCCTACACCACAAAGCAAGATTGCTTAACTGTTAACCACCAAGCAGCTGTGTTAATTTTGATCGATACTAGCCTTAAATCTGTTGCAAACTAATTTACTAGACTGCAACAAGGCTGCTACCAGAAAAAGTGAAGCACTGCCTCTAGTTTGAACTCTAATGATTAACAGAGACGGCACGTGCGCAAAGGATCGCTAACCTCAAGCACGGAGTTCTTATGAAACGTATACTGTTAATTGGCTGCCTTCTTAGCGGCATAACACATCAAGCCCTAGCCCAAGAACAATGCGGCAAGGTCACTATCGCCGATATGAATTGGAGCTCTGCTTCATTAATCGCTAACGTTGACCGCTTTATTTTACAACATGGCTATGGCTGCGAAGCCGAGTTAACCCCTGGTGATACCATGCCCACCAGCACCTCTATGGTTGAAAAAGGCGAGCCAGACATCGCGCCTGAAATCTGGAGTAACAGCGTTAAAGAGCTTATCGAACAAGCAGTCACTGACAAGCGTTTGGTTATTGCCGGCAAGTCGCTATCTGATGGCGGTGAAGAGGGGTTTTGGGTGCCGCAGTACATGGTCGACAAAAACCCCAGCCTGAAAACCATTCAGGGAGTGATCGCCAATGTAAAAGCCTTTGAGCACCCTGAAGATCCAGAGCGCGGTGCCTTTTATGGCTGCCCTGCAGGCTGGGGCTGCCAACTCTCTGCAGAAAACCTCTTTCGCGCACTCAAGCTCGGTGATGCTGGGTTTGATCTTATCGATCCCGGTTCAGGAGCCGGTCTAGCGGGCTCGATTGCCCGAGCTTATGAGCGTCAACAACCTTGGTTTGGCTACTATTGGGCGCCCACTGCGGTACTAGGCAAGTACAAAATGGTCAAAGTGGACTTTGGTAGTGGTGTCGATGCAAAAGAATTTAGTGACTGTATCTCTCAAGCAGAGTGTGCCGATCCTAAAGTCACTATGTACCCTGCTGCCTTGGTACAAACAATTACTACCGCAGCATTCGCTAAAAAATCAACGTCTGCATTTGAGTATCTTGGCAAGCGCGCCTTAACCAATGCACAGATGAACCGCTTATTGGCCTGGATGGAAGATAATCAGGCTGATGGCACTATCGCTGCCGAGTACTTCTTAATCAATCATCAAGATATTTGGCTTGAATGGGTTCCCGCAGAGGTGGCCACTAAAGTGAAATTGGCCATCGCCGATCTCTAAAAGTCACTATCAAAGCGAGGCCTGTTAAGCCTCGCTTTTTTATCCTCATCTAGATTATCCCTAATAACAATAATAGAGGTCGTAATGGCTGACTTTTCTTGGCTCAGCGAATTTCCGAAAATGGATCGCTCCACTTTGCTGGGGATCCGTAAATATTTAGACGGTGCTTTTCGGGACTTTTCTCGCGAGTACGGCGATGTTATCGAGTCTTTATTCGATCCGCTGCTCGACTTTCTCATCTGGTTTGAAAAGCTGCTTGTGCAGTCGCCATGGTGGGCTGTACTGCTGTGTATCACCGCTTTGGTTTACCTTGCTAGCCGCTCATGGAAGCTATCTTTAGGCGTTGTTATTTCATTTATGCTGATTGGTTATTTTGGCATGTGGCAAGATACCATGCGCACCCTTAGCATCATTACTGTCTGCACCCTATTGGCCATCACATTAGGCGTACCCATTGGTATCTTAATGTCTCGCAGTAATCGTACTCAGGCAGTGGTGACGCCCATTTTGGATGTGATGCAAACCATGCCTGCCTTTGTCTACTTGATCCCAGTGGTCATGCTACTGGGTATTGGCAAAGTCCCCGGCGTTATTGCCGTGGTCATATACGCCATTCCACCTGTTATTCGCCTAACTAACCTAGGGATCCGCTTAGTAGACAAAGAAGTACTAGAAGCGGCGACGGCTTACGGTGCCAACCCGATGCAGCGCCTGCTGGGAGTTCAATTACCACTGGCCTCTCCCACCATTATGGCCGGTATTAACCAGACGATAATGATGGCACTCGGAATGGTGGTTATCGCATCTATGATTGGCGTTAAGGGCTTGGGCCAGCCAGTACTCAAGTCGATCACTAACCAATATTTCACTCTTGGGCTGTTTAACGGCTTGGCTATTGTCGCACTCGCTATCATTTTTGATCGCACCTCGCAGGCCTACGCCAAACGGTCACAAAAACATACGCGAAGTGGCCATCATGAATAACAACTCATCTAAAGAGCCACTCATTCAAATTAGAGATCTTTATAAGGTCTTTGGCAAAAAACCAAACAAGGTTATTCCGCTAGTAAAAGAAGGTTTATCTAAGGATGAAATTCTAGCTAAAACTGGCCATACAGTGGGCCTTAAAGCCATTAATCTCGATATTCACCAAGGCGAGATTTTTGTGATTATGGGACTATCGGGCTCCGGTAAATCAACCTTAATTCGTCACTTCAATCGATTAATCGATCCTACCGAAGGCCAAATACTGGTTGAAGGCTTGGATGTGATGAAGCTCAATACCAAGCAGCTAGAACAGTTTCGGCGCAGTAAAATGGCCATGGTGTTCCAACGCTTTGGCTTAATGCCCCACAAAAGCGTACTGGAAAATACGGCCTACGGTCTCAGTGTACAAGGGGTAGACAAAACCACTAGAAATACCAAAGCCAAACAATGGCTGGAAACTGTCGGTTTGAGCGGATATGAAGAGCAGTATCCTTCTCAACTTTCAGGTGGCCAACAACAACGTGTCGGTCTAGCAAGAGCCCTGTGTACCGATGCCGAAATCCTGCTGATGGATGAAGCTTTCTCCGCATTAGATCCACTTATACGCAGTGAGATGCAGGACCAACTGATTGATCTGCAAAAAGAGCTACGTAAAACCATTATCTTTATTACCCATGATCTCGATGAAGCGCTACGCATTGGCGATCGTATCGCCATTCTCAAAGACGGTGAACTGGTTCAAGTCGGTGAGCCAGTCGATATCTTGCTCAACCCTGCTGATAATTATGTAGAGGCTTTTGTCAAAGATGTAAACCGTCCGCGAGCCCTGACAGTTGAAACGGTTATGAAGCCACCCGCATTTCGCCTCACTGCCGACACGATAGGAGAAGCACTTAAACAGATGAAACGCATTCCTGCTAACTATGCCTATTACGTTACCGATGAAGGCTTTCAGGGGGTGGTGTGCCAAGCAGCGCTAGAAGATGCCGTCAAAGCTGATGAACAAGCGCTAATGGAAGACTTCAAGGTAGAAGAGCTAACCCCTATTTCACAAGATGCACTGCTTGAAAGCATTATTCCCGCGACAATGGAGTCTGATTACCCCCTCCCCGTTGTCGATGCCGATGGCGACCTACAAGGCGAACTTTCGCGGACTCACTTAGCCGACGTGCTATCGGATTTCTATAGCGACGCCGACAGCACAGCCAATACAGACCTACAAAAATCAAACTTAACTCATAAGGATAAATGATGATCCGCTACACACTTGCAGCTGCATGTATCGCCCTTGCATTATCCGCGAATGCAAGCGCCACCCCAATTAATGAAGAGCTAGAAGCGTTAAAAGCCCGCATCGAGCAACTTGAGGCTCAGCAGCTTCAGTCTCAACAGCTTGAACCTGAACAACTTGAGCCTCAACAGCTTGAACCTGAACTGCTCGTCGTCGAAGAGCAACAAAAGAAACCAGAGAGCAGCGTCAATTTTGGCGGCGCCGTGCGTGTCAATTACACCTATGAAGACTATGATGACGACAATGCTGACCGTGGTGGCGATTTTGATTTTGACCTGTTCCGTATCGATGTGTCAGGCAATTATCAAGACCTAATCTTTTCTGCCCAGTACCGCTGGTTTGAGTACATGAATGTGATTCAGCACGCTTGGATTGGTTACAACTTTGATGACAAACAACAAGGTAAAATTGGTGTCACTCAAGTGCCTTTTGGTATGTTAACTTACGCATCAAACAACTACTTCTTCAGCTCTAACTTCTATCTCGGACTTGAAGATGACCATGATATGGGCTTGAACTACACCTATAAAGGCGATAACAACCAAATTGATTTTGCCTTCTATAAGAATGACGAACAAGGCGGCCTTGATGGCTTTGTCTCAGACCGAACCGATCGTTATGCCTACGATGTTGTTGGTATCCGTTTGCCTGGAGAAGGTGTCTATGATGCCCCCAGTGACGGTTACGCTGCAGCTGAGGTGAATACCTTCAATGGTCGTTATGCTCACAATTTGATATTCGATGAGCTCGAAGTTGAACTGGGCGTGTCAATCCAAGCCGGACAGCTTGATATTGCCAATGGCACCGATGGCGATAATGTCGCAGCAGCCATTCACAGCGTGGTTAACTACGATCGCTGGAACGTTAAATTACAGCTGACCGACTACAAATACGATGTCGATGGCATGGATGTAGAACGTATTGTGGTAGCCGCATATCATTTTTACGACTCTATTCCAGCAGAAGCGACGACTTATATCGCCAACGTGGCATACAGCCTACCAGTAGAAATTGGGCCAATATCCAATCTAACTTTCTATAACGATTATTCGCTGGTTACCGATAAATCTGCGGCACTGGCTGATACCTTTATGAATGTCACTGGTATGGCTATTGCTGCAGGTGGACTCTATACCTATGTCGACTTTGTTGTTGCAGAGAACCAACCCTTTATCGGCGGCACTATGGTGGGAGATGGCGGCACTAACACCCGCTTTAATATTAATTTCGGTTACTATTTCTAGTCATACTATTTATACCGACAAACCTGATTTACAGGTAATAAAAAGCCCGCTTACTTTTCGGTAAACGGGCTTTTTATTAAGAGGTGACATTGATATCCGATAAACCCTAACTCTGGTTTAAGAGTGAAATAAATGACTTTTTATCTTTCTTTTCGAACTGCCACTCTAAAGAATTAATCGTTTTAAAAACAAAAGGCCCCACATTTCTGTGAGGCCTTCTGCATCAAAAGGTTGAGTTGGCCGATAAGCCGGGTCCTGTCGTGGACAGTTATTCATCTAGGCCTGCAATCGCTCACAGGCTCAAGCGACCTACCCGGTCCCAACGCGAGCAGCGCCATACGGGACCCTATTTGGTCTTGCTTCGGGTAGAGTTTACCTTGCTACGGACTATTGCTAGCCGCACGGTGCGCTCTTACCGCACCCTTTCACCCTTACCGACTTGATAAATCAAGCAGGCGGTTTCCTCTCTGTTGCACTTGTCGTCGGTTCACACCGCCCAGGCGTTACCTGGTACCCTGCTCTTTGAAGCCCGGACTTTCCTCCCCGTTCTTGCGAACGCGGCAACTGTCTAGCCAACTCGGCGCGGATTATAGCCTAAGCGAGACTAACAAACCAAGGACTTTCACAAATACCGTCTTCGCACGCACAATATTTAAAGGCCGATGGATAAACCATGTTTATAAAGTGCGTTCTTTTTAATATCGTAAATCTGTCCCGCTACGGCGGCGGCTTTTTTCAAAGGCAGCTCTTCGCACAGTAATTTAAGCGTGTTTATCACTGTTGGCGAGAACTCTAACTCTTCATCGCTGCGATGGCCGTGACACATCAACACGATTTCGCCGCGTTGCTGATTGGGATCATCTTTTACTGTTTGCAGTACTTCACCAGCGGGACCTGACAGGAAGGTCTCAAAAGTTTTAGTCACTTCACGCGCCATCACAATTTCACGATCGCTACCTAACGCTTCAACCAGTGACTCTAGGCTGTGCACAATACGATGCGGTGATTCATAAAAAATTAACGTGCGAGGATCATCTTTCAGTGCGGTAAGTTTATCAAATCTCGCTTTCTCTTTTGAGGGTAAGAAACCTTCAAACGAGAAACGATCAGAAGGTAAACCGGAAGCACTTAATGCCGTAATCGCAGCACATGGTCCGGGCAGTGGGATCACATTAAATCCTGCTTCACGCACTTGTTTAACTAAGTGGTAGCCAGGATCTGAGATCAGCGGTGTGCCAGCATCGGAGATCAATGCTACCGCTTCACCATTACCCAGCTTTTGAATGATCCACTGCGCTCTATCACGTTCATTGTGATCGTGTAGCGCAGTTTTTCGAGTTTCAATACCGAAGTGACTCAGTAATTTTCCACTATGACGGGTATCTTCACAGGCAATAAGTGATACTTGGTTAAGTACCTCTATTGCACGGCTACTGATGTCCCCTAGGTTCCCAATTGGTGTGGGAACAATGTAAAGCGCGACCGACAGGTCCATAACTACCTCTGTATTGAGTGTTGGCAAGAGTTTCTAACAATACTTTCGCCAAGCGGAAGAGCAGGTTAAACTATTAGCAGCATCTTACCAGAGTGAAGACCCGTGTTAAAAAGACTGAATACAACAAAATTTATTTCTATCGCAATTTTATCTGCGGTTTTGTTCGGTTGCGGCACGACTTCTGCGCCGGTACAGACTGAAAAGACACAAGTTTCTTTATCCGCAGTGACCGAGACGTCATCGCAATATTTGGCCCTTGCTGCCAAAGAAAAAAATAAACAAACCCGCGATAAATATGTTTTACTCGCCGCGCATGCCTTTATCAACGAAGGGAATGCCAGCGCTGCAGATAAAGCGCTGAAATCGATTGCGCAAGATATCAGCCAAAAACCAGAGCTACTGGCGGAGCATATTTACCTTTCCGCTCGCGTATTAGAGATGACGTCGACCTATGATCATGCTCTGCAGGTGCTTAATTATCCAAGCGACTGGACACTGCCAAACTGGCAATGGGTCAGTTACTACCAGTTTAAGGCTCACCTGTATCAATTAGTTAATCAACCAATCGATCAAGTGAGACAATTGAGCTTACTGAGCCAGTATTTACCGGCCTCACAGGCTCAAGAAGTCAACGACACTATTTGGCGCTCTCTACAGCCGATTAACGAACAAACCCTATTAAGCTTTAGCAACGATACCTCTAACCCGATTTTTGCGGGTTGGGTACAACTGGCCTATATCGCTAAACACTATGCCGTCGACCCTAACGATCTGGTTCGCCACTTAGGCAGCTGGCAACAACTCAACCCGTATCATCCTGCAGCGGCAAAACTGCCCACTGACTTAGAAAAGGCACTTAACACTCAGCCTTATCAGCCAAAAAATATCGCGGTCTTACTGCCATTAACAGGCTCACGTGCAAGCGTTGCTAGCACCGTCAAGCAAGGCATTATTGCCAACTATATGGCAACCGGTGACGACAGTGTTGCACTCAACTTTTTCGATACAGCAACAGGTGCACAGGCCGCTTACCAGCAAGCCGTGGCATCGGGCGCTGAATTTATCATTGGTCCACTACTGCAAACTGAAGTCGAGCAGTTACAGAATATGACTGCTGTAGGCGCTCCCGTTAACGCGGTTGGAGAGGCTGTCGCCGTGAGTCCTGTGGTGAGCAAGACCATTCCACAGCTTTACTTGAACCATATTGATACTTTTACCGCCGATCCTGATAAGTATTTCTTTGCCTTATCGCCGACCGATGAAGCCATTGATGCGGCTCAGCGCCTATACAATGATGGTATTGAACAGCCGTTACTATTAGTCAGCAATGATGCTGTTGGCCACCGCATGGCGGAAAGCTTCAATAAGGCTTGGCAAACCCTGACTAATAATCCGGCCGAAATCCATTACTATGACGGCGGCGACAAAATGAAGGTCACCGTACAAAAAGCCTTAGGCGTTATCGATAGTAAAGAACGTATTTCTCGCATTAAGGCTATTTTGACTCCTAAGATTGAAGCGGATTTTCGCTCCCGTCGCGATGTCGATGCTATCTATATGATTTCTGCCAGCCAAGATTTAGCGCTACTTAAGCCTTTTATCGACGTTAACTTTAGCGTGTTTGCTGAGCCTGTGCCTCTGTATACCACCAGCCGTAGCCGTGTTGAAGGTAACGACCGAGAAACGGCTAATGAGCTGAATAACTTAACGATTAGCGACATTCCATGGCTGATCACGCCCAACACTGAAACCCGTATGGTCAATGAGCTATGGCCTAACTGGAGTAACAGCCGTAAACGTCTATTTATTATGGGCTATGATGCGCTCGATTTAGTCGGTAAACTGGCACAAATGCGCGCCTTACCTGGCTATCAGTTTACAGGGCGTAGCGGTTTGTTATCGGTGCAACCTGACGGTACCTTGAATCGCCAGCTCAGCTGGGGCCGCTATCAAAGAGGTAACTTGCGTCCGCTATAAAGCCGATGCAGGAAGCTTTTGATAAACTTTACAGTTAAATACGCTGAAGCAAATAGTCTCGGCACAATCTTTAAGATATATTCAAATTAACGCGACAAGGATGAGCGAATTTGGCACCAGCTAACCCAAATCAAGGCCAAATTGCCGAATATGCAGCACGGCAATATTTGCAGCAACGTGGGCTAACCTTTGTCGAACAAAACGTGCGATACCGTTTTGGTGAAATAGACATAGTGATGAAAGATGGCAGCGATTGGGTGTTCGTTGAGGTAAAATACCGCTCTCCATCTCAATACGGTGGTGCCGTTAATGCTTTGAGCCCAGCACAAGCAAGGCGAATTAGAAAAGCAGCAAACCATTACATACAGTTAAATCGAATCGATGCTATTTGTCGTTTCGATGTCATTGCGGCCGATCCCCAAGGGATCCAATGGATCCGCGGTGCATTTTAAATAGTTTAATTTTCATATGTACCACCAGCCAAAAGTGGACATAAATAAACATAGGGTTTATCCATGTTAGAACGCATTAAAGACAGCTTTACAGAGTCAATTCAAACTAAGATTGATGCTTCTGAAGCACTACCAGAATCAATTGCTAAAGCCGCTGAGATGATGGTTCACTGCCTGCTTAGTGGTAATAAAATCCTAGCTTGCGGTAATGGCGGTAGCGCCGGTGATGCACAGCATTTTTCTGCGGAGCTATTAAACCGCTATGAAATTGAGCGTCCACCACTACCCGCTATTGCTCTTAGCTGCGACACGTCAACAATCACAGCGATTGCTAACGATTACAGCTACGATGAAATCTTCTCTAAACAGATTATGGCACTAGGCCAGCCTGGCGATATTTTGTTAGCGATTTCAACCAGCGGTAACTCAGGTAACGTGATTAAAGCCATGGAAGCAGCCCTAAGCCGTGACATGACAATTGTATCGCTAACCGGTAAAGATGGCGGCGCGATGGCAGGCCTACTTAGCGTCAACGACGTTGAGATCCGTGTGCCATCAAATGTCACCGCCCGTATTCAAGAAGTTCACCTGCTCGCGATTCATTGCTTGTGTGACAACATCGACCACACATTATTCCCGCAGGACGAACAAGCATGAGAGCAGTGCTCCCATTAATCGCGATTGTGTTAATGCTGCAAGGCTGCGCTGGGGCCGTTATGGTCGGTGCAGTCGGCGGTGCAATGATGGTTAATGACGAGCGCAGCTTTAAGACTCAAATTGATGACACCAATGCCGACTTTAATATCTCTAGCGCATTGGCTTCTCATGATGACTTAAAAAACCAGGCGAATATTAGCGGGATTGTTATGAACGCTAATGTATTGATGATTGGCCAAGCGCCGAACTCAATGCTGCGAGATAAAGCGGTTCGTACTGTTAAAGAGCTAAAGATTGGCGGCAAGATCCATAACCAGATCCGTATTGGTAATCCAACCTCTTTTACGACTCGTAGTAACGATACCTGGATCACCACTAAGGTGAAGGGTCGAATGCTCAATGAGAAAGGCTTAGATGTAACCAATATTAAGGTCGTCACTGAAAATGGTGAGGTGTTCTTAATTGGTTATGTCGAACGCGCTCAAGCCGAGTTAGCCGTGGAAGTGGCGCGTAATACCGCCGGCGTGCGCAAAGTGATTAAGGTGTTTGAATATACAGATTCTTAATCACAATGCCCTTCGCCAACACCTAAAAGATCATCCCGCCTTTTGCTCGATGATTTTTTTGGGTTTTAAATTAGCCATTCTTGCAACTATCCATGGAATAACTAGCGATGGCAGTACAATAAAGCCTGCACCAACCCAGCTCAAACCGTCTAACCACTCATCGAATAGCAGCCAGCCAAACAACACACAAAAGAGTAATCCGGTGTATTCAGCAATCGCTATCTGACTCGCCTGCGCTTTACGGTAAGCCAATACACACAACCAGTGATACGCCAGTAAGAAGCTGTTACTCAGTGCCGCAATGCCGATTAAGCCCCAGCTTACGCCCTCAAAGCCCTGTACCAGTACCATCACTAATGTCAGCGGGATACTGAGCGTGTTATACAACATCAGGGTCACACTTGGATCCTCGCTATCGGGCAGCTTACGTAGCGCGAGCTGATTCAGGGCAAAAGTAAAAGCCGAGATCAGCACCGCAATCCCAAACCAGTTGATTTCGCTTGGACGCAGTAAGATTAAAATACCAATAAAACCTAAAATGGTGGCGAGCCACTGAGTTGGCGTTACCTTCTCTTTTAGAAAAATCGAGCCCATCAGCACAATCATCAAAGGGGCAGAAAAGAATAACGAGCTCACCGTCGCAATAGGTAATGACATCAAGCCCATAATCAAACACACCGCCCCTAATGCCCCCGTGTTCGAGCGGAAAAAGTGGACTTTTACATGTTGAGTCGTCGGTCTTTTAGCGCAAAACCATAAAGGCAGTAACATCAATACCGATAGTATTTGCCGTATTAACAAGAAAGTCGCGGCGTTACTTCCCTCTGGCATCCATTTAATAGAGACATCATAGAGCGCACTAAATAGGTTGCCGAAAACGAGGATAGCCATAGCAATTATGACGTTAGATTTCATCTGTTTTTCCACAGTACAACTGAATATGCGCGCATGATATCGCCCACAAAAGCCAAACTAAAATGATGTTTTTTATCCATGCATGAATTAAATTAATATCATGATGAAGATCACCTATTAAATTCATATATTGAGCAGGTCACTATGCGCAAACTCCCGCCATTAAGAGCCTTGCAGGTTTTTGAAGCCGCAGCTAGGCAGTCTCACTTCTCACGTGCTGCAGCCGAATTATGCATCACGCAAAGTGCAGTCTCTCATCAGGTAAAGCAGCTAGAAGAACATTACGGAGAACGCTTATTTAAACGTGAGGGACGGCAGCTGCAACTCACTAGCAAAGGTGAACTGCTATATCGAGAGTTAGAACGGATCTTCAATGAGTTAAGTGACTTAAGTATGCAGATAAGCGGTGACAGTAACGAGCAACTTCGCCTTGCTGTGTACAGTTCGTTTGCGGTCAAATGGTTAATTCCAAGACTCAGCGATTTTAGACGTCAACACCCTCAAATCAAAATCCGTCTCGACATGATAGCCGATGACCCAGAACTCAGTGACAGCGTGGCAGATATGTTTATCACCGGCCAAAGCGGTCAATTAGGTTACCACCATCACTTACTGCATAAAGAGCGCTTAATTCCGGTTATCAGCCCAAGCTTACTGGCGCTAGATAGCATAGCACTGGACGAATTAGCCAAGCACCCATTGCTGACGGTTGATGAAGGTGCACTGGGGCTCGATTGGGACCGCTGGTTTGTGGTAAACAACTTAGTGCCACCCGCAGAACAACAGCAACATATTTTTAGTCATGTGTTGTTAGCGATAGAAGCGGCTATAACTGGCCAAGGAATTGCGCTGGCATCTGACTTTATGGTGCAAGCTGATATTGATAAAGGGGTATTAGTAGCGCTTGATTTACCCGATATTTTGACTGGATTTGAGTTCTATTTCAGCTGTAAACAGCGCCGCCTCAAAGAGCCCGCTATTGCAGCATTTGTTGCTTGGTTAAGTCGCCAATAACGCGATCAAACTGAAGCAAGAAAGCTTAAGCAATACGACTTCAGTAATAAACTTAAGCAGCAATAAAAAAGCCAGCGATAATAGCTGGCTTTGAATCAATTTTAGGACCAGATACCGAATTAAACGATAAGACCAATCTTTTCGTATACATTCTTGATGGTAACTTCAGCGCGAGCCTGTGCCTTTTCGGCACCGTCTTTCATCACTTTAGCCAAGAAATCGTGGTCTGCGCGGTATTCTTTAAAGCGCTGCTGTAGCGGCTCAAGCATACCGACAACGGCTTCACCCGTAGCCACTTTTAAATGACCATACATTTTGCCTTCAAACTCGGCTTCAATACTCGCAATCGATTGACCAGTACAGCCTGACATTAGGCTGATTAAGTTAGATACACCTGGCTTTTCAGCAACATCAAAACGGACTACTGGTGGCTCTTGACCATCTGTCATCGCCTTCTTTATCTTCTTCATGACAGCTTTTGGGTCTTCAAGTAAGCCAATAACGTTATTACGGTTATCATCAGACTTAGACATCTTCTTTAGCGGATCTTGTAGTGACATCACCTTAGCACCATGCTCTGGGATGAATGGCTCTGGGATCACAAATGTTTCACCATAAGCATTGTTAAATCGGGTCGCGATATCACGCGTAAGCTCTAAATGCTGCTTTTGATCTTGGCCTACTGGAATTTCGTTCGCTTGATAAAGCAAAATATCTGCCGCCATCAACACCGGGTAACCAAATAAGCCCACGTTAATGTTATTAGCATGCTTTTGTGATTTATCTTTAAACTGCGTCATGCGGTTAAGCTCACCCATCTGGGTGTAACAATTTAGTGCCCAGCCAAGCTGCGTGTGCTGTGGAACCTGAGACTGAATAAATACCGTGCTCTTCTTAGGGTCAACACCACAAGCCAAATACAGTGCTAGCGTATCAAGACATGCTTCACGTAATTTAACTGGATCTTGTCTGACAGTAATCGCATGCAGGTCAACGACGCAATAAAGGCAATCATGACTATCTTGCATTGCAACCCACTGACGTAACGCGCCCATATAGTTGCCGATGGTCAGCTCGCCTGATGGCTGCGCTCCGCTTAGAACTACGGGTTTAGTTAGAGGGTTCGTCATTTTGTTTATTGCTCCGTTGCTTTATCGCGCAGTTTAAGTAGCGCGGTTATTTCACTAAATTGTTCACATACGGCGTCGGGGCCGCTTAGCCCGATATCTTCACCGTAGTTGTAGCCGTAGGTCAAGCCCACAGAGGCAACCTTAGCCGCTTTTGCCGCTAATATATCGTTCTTTGAGTCGCCGACCATCAATAATTGCTCTGTTTGCAACTGCCATTCATGCAAAATGTGCTCTAATGGCAATGGATCCGGCTTCATCTTAGACAGTGAGTCACCACCAAGCACGATGCTAAAATACCCATCAATATTGAATGCTTTCAATAATGGAATGGTAAATTCAAAAGGCTTATTAGTCACAATTGCCATTTGATAGCCCGCTTGTTGCAGCTGAAATAAAACAGTTTCAACATTTGAGTAAAGCACACTGTGCTGCTGCAGGTTTAACTTATAAAAATGCATAAAGCGCGGCATAGTGCTTTGCAGCTTTTCTTCACTCACTTGAGCATCAAGAGAAAAACTGAGCGCTCTGCGCATCAACATCTCGGCGCCATTACCTACCCAGCTGCGCACCATATCATCGCTACACAGTGGCAAATTCAGCTCAGCTAGCGTCGCACGAGTCGCTGCGGCTAGATCTGGAACGCTATCAATTAGCGTTCCGTCTAAGTCAAATGCTACGGCTTTAATTTGACTAAAAGTGCTCATTGGCTACGCCTCAACAGTCGCTAATTCGCTGCGCATTTCATCAATTACCGCTTTGTAATCAGGCTTGTTGAAAATGGCAGAACCAGCAACAAACATGTCTGCACCCGCTGCTGCGATTTCAGCAATGTTGTCGACCTTTACGCCGCCATCGACTTGTAAACGAATGTCATAACCACTGTCATCAATCAACTTACGCACTTGACGCAACTTATCTAATGTAGACGGAATAAATGATTGGCCACCAAAACCCGGGTTTACAGACATCAACAAAATTACATCTAACTTATCCATTACGTGATCAAGGTAGTGCAGTGGTGTAGCTGGGTTAAATACTAGACCTGCTTTGCAGCCTGATTCTTTGATTAACTGCAGGGTACGGTCCACATGCTCAGAGGCTTCTGGATGGAAAGTTATAATTGAGGCTCCGGCAGCAGCAAAATCAGGGATGATACGGTCAACAGGCTTCACCATTAGGTGCACGTCAATATCGGCAGTCACACCATAGTTACGTAGCGCCTGGCACACCATAGGGCCAATCGTTAAATTTGGCACATAATGATTATCCATGACATCAAAATGAACCACATCAGCCCCCGCGTTTAATACGGCATCGACATCTTCACCTAGACGAGCAAAATCGGCAGATAAAATAGAAGGAGCAATCAAAAATGGACGCATAACGAACTCACTTTAATGTTTAAGAAGTACGCCATTCTACCTGCTGTAGCCATAGCCCTCCACACCTGAGCGCCCATTTCAGCTAAATTGCAGAGATAAAATATTTCAGCTAAACAATGAAATAGGATTTACACGTAAAAAACGTTTAAAATATAGCCTGCTTTGTTATACTATCTCGACGAGTTACAAAGGAAGTGAATAAAAGGAGGCGTGATGAAAGGATTTATACAGAATACTGCAGTGCTAAAATCTGTTGCTATTCTTGCGCTTGGCTTTACAGCGATAACCAGTTTCGCACTCTCTTCAAATCGAACCGACATTGCAGCAAATACAGCCTGTGCATGCGATAGCGACTCGAGTCAGTACAACCCTAGTCTACCTGCTAGCCACCCGAGTAATCGCTGCGCTGAACAGATGAGCGACTTAAGCTGGCAAAGCTGGTTAACCGGTAACAGCCAGACCAATCAATTACACTTTATCGATCTGTTTGAACTGTTATATGGCCATGAAAGCGCGCCTATCAGTAAGAACACTCCACTCAACAGCAAGTAATCAACAACATGCTGCGCCGCTTGTGGCACATATTCTCTAGTACTTTAGCGGCATTTTTTGGGGTACAAACAGAGCAGAATCGCGTAAGAGACTTTCAGACATCTTCACCCGTTCCCTTTATCATCATGGGCATAATATTAGCGATTATGTTTGTAGCTGCGTTACTGTTTATCGTTAGGCAGGTATTAGCATAATCCCTAGCCTAACGAGATTAGAAATTTAATCGTTTTCGTTATGGTATGAATCATCATACAGCGCCATCAGCTCATCGACTTTTTTACGGCCACTGCCCTTCTGACTAATATTACGCTGAACTTGAATCGTACCGAAACGAGCACCGTGGTATAACTCACGCGTTAACGGAATATCATGGTTACTAATCAGTACAGGAATACCACGCTCGATAGCTGTATGGCGTGCATGCCTCGCAAGCAAAGCCTGATCATCCAATGAAAAACCGCTCCCAACATAAGTCGTAAAGCTGGCTGTCGATGACAAAGGTGCGTAAGGCGGATCGCAATACACCACATCACCCGCTTGGGTCAGACCTATAGCTTGCTCATAACCGATGCACTGGAATTCGGCTTTTTGAGCCTTTTCAGAAAAAGCTCTGATCTCTTTTTCTGGGAAGTAAGGTTTCTTATACGAACCAAATGGCACATTGAAGCCACCCTTACGGTTATAACGGCATAAACCATTAAAACCATGACGGTTCATATAGAGGAAATATACTGAGCGCGTAAAAGGATCTTGCGTGGCATTAAAAGCTGTACGTATTTTGTAGTAAGCCTCTTTTTCATTCATCTCAGGAACAAAAAGCGCTTGAGCAGCTTTGATGTATTTCTCAGGCTCTTTTTGCACAATCTTGTACAAGTTAATCAGATCATGATTAATATCGCACAATAGGTAACGACTATAATTGGTATTGAGAAATACTGAGCCAGCACCGACAAAAGGCTCGACCAGGCGGTCACCTTCAGGTAGATGTTCTGATAAGGCTTCAATCAGTTTAAATTTTCCGCCAGCCCACTTTAAAAAGGCTCTTTGTTTTTTAATCATTTAAATTGATTGAACACTGTGAAAAAAAGAGAGCTGATGATTGTACTCTGTTTATTATTGAATTTCACGAGTTGGAAGTACATCTTGTAGCTCATATTCATTAAGATTTTGCCAAGCTCGGATCCACGGCTCAGAAATTCCCGTTTTAGCCATTAATAGTGCCGACTGTTCTTGCGCACTTTTTCGACTAGAAAACTCTCCGAGTAGCACTACCCACCGATTCTTATAGCGCGCCACTTTAATTTGAGGAATATCTTCAAGCCTTAAAAGTGTGTTACGTAAAGAGTCTATCTTTTTTACACTCGCCAGCTGCAGGGTATACCCCTCTATTGGTCTACTGGGTAACTTTGCAATCGAGTCAACAGTTTCCGCTATTAGGGCCGCCTCTTCACGATGCTTTACAGCCTTGGTCAGTACTTTATTTGGCTTGTTACTTAACTCTGGCTGTATTGCATTCACTTGCTCTTGCTGCTCAGCTGCAAACGTCGAGATTTGCTTGGCTTCGTATGTAGTGACTTCAGTTGCATTAGAACCATCAAAATTGCCAAAACCCGATAAGGCTAAATGAGGTATTGGGCGGTAATGCTGCAGGATGCGCTTGGCATATTCAATAAGAAAGGTGTTATCTGGGCCAAACCGTTCGTCAGCATTAATCGCAAACGTAACCTCTTTAGCCTCAACATCTTCTGCGCTCTGATTACTATCAATTAGCAACCAACTCGCTAGCAGGGCAACAATGCCTAATGTTGAAGCGATAATAATCGTTTTTAATCTAGACTTTTGCAGTAACTGAACTTCCTCACCATTAAGCGCAAGCTCAAGTAAACCAACCACTTCTTTAGGTGTGCCAAGTTGCATCTCTAATCGGTTTTTAACTATATCCCTTGGAGTAAACGGTTGCTGTTCACTACGGCTTAATAAAGTGTAATAAAGGCCTTCGCGCTCAACTTGCTCTAATGGCTCAATATGTATGGCTAATACTTGCTCCAACAGGGGGTCTGGCAGCTGTTTGGTGACATCATTAAAAAACTCGGCAGGCGATGTCATTAAAATTTTAATCGACTTACCAGACAAGGATAGTTGACTAAGTACAATACATTCAGCCCAGATCTCAAGCGGCAATAGATGGGCGTCATCGAGTACGATACAGCTCTTGGTAGGCAGAGAGCCTATGACACTCAGTAAGCATTCTGGTAAAGGGGTTTCATCATCAAATACAGGATCGCTGAGTAGCTGAACCAATATTTTGCGCCTGATTTCAGCGCTATCGCAGTGTTTAGGACAAATAACTAATGCGGAGCTATGGTGCTCTAACTCACTGAGCAGTGCGGTAGCCAAAGTGGTCTTACCCGCACCATCGTCACCGGTTAACACCATCAACTGTTCGCCATACAAACTGAGATGTAATAGACGATGCAATAATGCATCTTGGCTTGGTAGTAGCGCAGCACCTGAAAACGACATCTAAAGTTGACCCCAATTCAGTTGTGACAATAAAGCCTTAGCAATAATTTTAGGCAACAAAAATCCACAACTATTCCTAAAGGGCATAGCCAGCAAAGAATAATCGAAGACTTGTTTTTTTATATTGAGTTTAGCGTTCACCGATCACCTGCAACATAATTTATGCGCAGTTGATAACCTCTTCCAGTAGCTCATCGGTAACGTCACTGTAGATCCCTGCTTGACCTATGCCTTCAGGTAAAATGAGTCGTAACTGACCTTTGAGCACCTTCTTATCTCGGCGCATATGCTTAATGAATTGTTCAAAACCCATTGTTTCGGGTGCGGTTATCGGTAAATCAAATGCCGCTAATAACGCCGTTATTCGACAAACAATTGACTCATCAACCAACCCAAGCTTATTTGAAGTTATCGCAGCAAGGACTGTGCCAGCTGAAACGGCCTCACCATGCAACCATACACCGTAGCCCATTTCAGCTTCAATAGCGTGACCAAAGGTGTGCCCGAGATTCAGCAGTGCACGCACAGCTTGTTCGGTTTCATCCTTTTCTACGACTTCGGCTTTAATTTCACAGCAACGGCTAATTGCATACTCGAGCGCTTGTGTATCCAATGATTTCAACGCTTCAACGTTGTTTTCAAGCCATTGGAAAAACTCAGCATCCCAAATCACCCCATACTTAATGACTTCCGCCATGCCAGCTGCGAATTCACGTTTAGGTAGCGTGCTTAAACAATTAGTGTCAATTAATACACATTTCGGCTGATAGAAGGCTCCTATCATGTTTTTGCCTAATGGGTGATTAACTGCAGTTTTACCACCAACAGACGAGTCCACTTGAGATAACAGCGTTGTTGGAATTTGGATAAAATCCACGCCACGTTGATAGCTCGCCGCGGCAAAGCCTGTCATATCGCCAATTACACCACCACCTAAAGCAACTAATACCGTATCACGGCCTAAGTTTTGCTCTAGTAATGCAGTGAATATCGAATTCATCTGTTCGAGGGTTTTATATTGCTCTCCATCGGGCAGAATGACAGGAGTCACGCACGCGAAACCCGACAGCATAGCTTCTACCTTTTCAAGATAGAGAGGCGCTATCGTTTCATTAGTGACGATTAGAATGTTTTTATGTTGAAGATAGCGAGCCAAAGGCTCGCAACTACTAAACAAATTCTGGCCAATTTCAATTGGGTAACTGCGCTCTCCGAGCTCTACCAGAACTTGTTTCGTCATATCTTAAAAACCTAACTGTTCAATAATTTGGTTTGCAACAACTTTGGCGCTTTGCTCGTCAGTCTTAACAATGACGTCAGCAATCTCTTCATAAAGAGGATTACGCACCTCGGCTAGGTTCTCTAGCACTTCTCTTGGGTCATCAACCTGAAGCAATGGACGACGCTTGTCTCTTTGCGTACGAGCAACTTGCTTATCAATAGTTGTTTCTAGGTAGACAACGATGCCGCGTGCAGAAAGATTATTACGGATCTCTTTGCTTTGAATCGAACCACCGCCTGTTGCTAAGACAATACCTTGTTTTTCGGTTAGATCAGCGACAACCTGTGTTTCACGGTTGCGGAAACCCTCTTCACCTTCAACATCAAAAACCCAAGCGATATCAGCACCTGTACGGCTTTCAATTTCTTGATCTGAATCGTGGAACTCTAAGTGCAGCATCTGTGCCAGATGACGGCCTATAGTGCTTTTACCAGCCCCCATAGGGCCTACTAGGAAAATATTACGTTTTTCGGCCATTTGATTTATACGTCTGAATCTTATTTAAGTTTGCCTACGTCAACTCAAATAAACGGAGTTGACCTTTAATCTTACCTTGCTCTATTGAGACTTGACCGCTGATTATCTCAGCTAAGTGCCATCTATGGCAAGCGGGGAATGCATTTCTATCGAAAATGTATCGACCAAAACGGCAAAGCCAGCGAATTATACTGGCTTTGTACGGCTAAATAATTTATAGCGCTTCTGAGACTATCTTCGGCGTAACAAAAATTAGCAATTCTTGGCGTTCATTTTTATCGGAGCTATTTCTGAACATGAAGCCTAAATAAGGGATGTCACCCAATATCGGCACTTTACTCACTCGGCTAATCAACTGTTGCTGGTAAATCCCGCCTAATACAACCGTCTCACCGTGGTCCACCAGCACTTGTGTACCAATGCGTTGCGTATCAATTGAAACCGCTTGTCCTGTCGGTGTATCTACCGTTTTACCTTGAGAATCTTGAGTAATTTCAAGATCCAAAATAACACGATTATCAGGCGTAATTTGCGGCGTCACACGTAATGATAGCACAGCCTTTTTAAAGGTTACCGTTGTTGCACCACTAGAGCTTGCTTCAACATAAGGGATCTCCACACCTTGCTCGATATATGCCGCTTTTTGGTTCGAGGTGGTGATACGTGGACTGGCGATAATTTCACCCTTGTTTTCTTGCTCTAAAGCGCTCAACTCAAGATCCAATACCGTGCCATCTGCAAGCTTTGCCACATGAAATGCAATACTTGTTGGATTAGCCACAGCGGCAGGAAGGTTAACGTTTAGGCGATCACTTAAGCTTGGAACCACACCGTTTGCGATATCCCCCGCCCCTTCAAGACTACCTGAAGTGCCTTTATCGCCTTGCTGATCTGTGACCCCCCAACGAACACCGAGATCTTCAGAAACATCGTCTTTTACCGTTACCATACGAGCTTCAATCAATACCTGTTTAATTGGAATATCCAGTACCTCAATCAGGCGATGAATATTTTCCAATGTCTCTTCAGTATCTTTGACTAACAAGGTGTTAGTACGCTCATCAACGGCAACACTGCCGCGAGAGGTTAATAAACTAGAATCATCACCTTTTAACAATGCCGCGATATCTTTAGCCTTCGCATAATTAATCTGTAAGTATTCGGAGTATAGCGGAGCCAGCTCTTTTACTTCCTGGCGATTTTTTAGCTCTTGGCTCTCACGGATAGCGATCTCTTCACTAGGGGCAATCATCAAGATATTGCCTTCGATTCGCTTATCCAAACCTTTAGCTTGCAAGATAAGATCTAATGCCTGATCCCAAGGCACATCATCCAATCTTAAGGTGATATCCCCTTCAACCGTATCACTGGTCACTAGATTGAAGTTATTGTAATCAGCAATAATCTGCAGCACGGTTCTAACTGAAATATTTTGGAAGTTTAATGACAGCGAGCGTCCATCATATTTCTTCTCTTCCTTCACAATATTCATGCGCTCTGTTTTCTTCATCGTTAACTTAAATAAGCTACCGTCTTGCTGATAGTTGTACTCATAGTCACCATCAATATCGAGAAGAAAACGGGCAGTTAGATCTTCTTTAAAGGTTTCAAAGCTTTTAACTGGGGTAGCAAAATCATACACATCCATGACGTATAAAAAGTCACTCGGGATTTCTGTATTATAAAGTTTTAGTTCTAGCTTGGCGCCAACCTGCTCAACGTTTGCAGCCACAGAGCTGTTATTTAGCTTGACTAATAACTCACCACCACCATCGGCAGTCCGGCGAAAATCGATATTTTCGATGTTATTAACGAACGGACTTTTACCACTTGAACTCTGGCTCGCCACCTCGTCATTAATGGTTAAACGATAGGTATTGCCAACGACTTTACCTTGATAAGGTTTAACCTTGTCTAGACCAATAAAAACCTGTAAATCATTACCATTTGGCACAGTACTAACCGTTTCAACCCCTACCGTTTTAATTGGTAAGGTTTGCTTTTCTAGTGCCGAAATACTGTCTTCAAACCCTAAAATAATCTGAGCTGGAGACGCCTTTAGATCGATATCGGGTTCTTGAATATCATTCTCAAAAATTAACTGTAGCTCGAGCTGATGATCGACTACGGCGTGATATTTAACATCAATGAGTCGGTTAGCGGCATACGAATGCTGAGTCATACCTACGATTAATGCGAAACCAATAATAGCCTTAAATAAAGGCATTACCTTATAACTGGCTTGTGGCGTGGTTGAAGATCTCATTGTTCCCTCAGTCATCTCTTATTATTCTCCAGTCAATTCCATACTACTGTTGCGTTCCGTCCAGCAGCCAGATCCATCTGGTATTAATTCTATTATTTCGACTGTTTGTGGTGTTACTTTAGCTATTTGTCCATGATAAAGACCTAAATATTGCCCTACACCTAAACGGTAAACACTGCCATCTGTAGTCTCAAGTAGAGCCCAAATATCATCTTTCTCGCTTAACGTACCTCGCATTCTTAAGTTGTCTAATGCGTAGGTTTCTAATCGCCCTTTACGGCGCTTAAGATCCGGTTGTAAACAGTCCTTCGTCGTGTCGATGACTTCTTCAGTTAATTCCCTTGAAGGCGGCACGTATGGACTTCTCATTAAATCGGCTTGATAAGAAAAGTGCTCAAATTTTGGCGTTTCTTTCAAAGGCGGAATATGGGCAACATGTTGAGCTTTTGTCGTTGTCACAAACAGCTCAAGATCACTTTTATCTCCGACACAGCCTGCCAATAACACTGACACAATTAGAAGCGGTAACGGCTTTTTCATTTTGCAGCCCCCTTCTTACCCTTAGCGGGTAATTCTGCGCCCTCTTTAAAGCGGTAAGTCTTTGCCAGGATATCCATACCCAGTTCGCCAGAGTCATTACGCTTAATCACAAAGTCATGCAAACTGACAATACGCGGCAACTTTGCCACTCCACTCACTAAATGACCTAGTTCATGATAGTCACCGCCAACCATGATTTTAATCGGAAATTCGATATAAAAATCGCGGGTGATTTCTGACTCCCAATCTAGACTCTTAATATTCAGCCCCGAATCTGTCGCTACAAATGTTATGTCGTCCAACAAGCCCGGCATTTCATTTTTTGAAGGCAACATTTTCAGCAGTTCAGCAAACTGTATTTCCATTATCGCCAGCTGTTCACGGTACAACTTTAGATTCGCCGCCAATTGGTACTTTGACTTAAAATCTGTTTTTAACTGTTGCTCTTTAACTTGTTCAGCATTGAGTGTATCTAGCGCGTCTGAAACAAATAGAAAATAGCCACCAATAAAAACACACACGGCTAAGAGTGCTGCAAATACAATTTTGACTAGCTGCGGCCAAGCACCAATGTTTTCAAAATCAATATCGTTAAACTGACTTAAGTCGAGGTTCATTTACTAGCCCCTTTCATTTCATCGCCATTGATTATGGTCACCCTCAATGTAAATCGCTGTAGCTGTCTTAGCTCTTCATTTTGCGCCACAATCGACTGCATATTAGGGTCTTGTAACCAAACTGACGCCGCGATCTTTCTCATCATATTGGCAACGTTATTGTTTGATTCGCTACGTCCTTCTATCCACAGCATGCTGCCTTTCTTTTCGATGCTAGAAAGATAAATTCCAGGGGGTACCACTCGCACTAGCTCATCTAAAACATGAGTCGGCAAGTTTCTCGATTGCTGCAGCCCTAGAATAATTTCAGTGCGTCGCTCAATATCTTTTTTACGAGTACGAATTTTAGTAATTTCGGCAATCTGTGACTCAAGAAGTTGGATCTCAGATTGAAGGTAGGCATTACGGCTTTTTTGATCATCGATAAACATATCGATCGTCATTAAAGACAGGTACACCACTAAACCAGAAACTAAGAAGACGAGCGCTAAAATCCCTGTGTAATCACGCTTCTGCTTCTCTCTTGCCTCTTCGCGCCAAGGTAATAAATTTATGTTCGCCATTCTGAATAGCTCCTTAGCGCTAATCCACAAGCCAACATATATTTACTAATTTGAGGCTGGAGGTGGCTCTTTATCGCCTCATCGGCATGTAAGCAGCCTTGGAATGGATCGGCAATAATAGTATGAATACCTAGCTCGTTAACCATTAGATTAGCCATACCTTCAAGTTTCGATGTTCCACCACACAAAACAATATGGTCAACTTTATCGCGACCACTGGACGTGCAGTAAATTTGTAAGGTTCTTTTTATTTGTTGTAGTAACTGAGTCTGGAATGGCGATAAAACTTCAAATACATAATTGCGTGGCAGATCACCCTCCAGCTTAGCCTTTTCAGCCTGCTCATAGGTCATGCCATAAAAAGATAAAATTGACTGGGTAAACTGCTCACCACCGAAGGCTTGCTCTCTTACAAATGTAGTTTCACCATGCTCTACAACTGAGAATGTCGTGATGTTGGCCCCGATATCCACCAGCGCGACCACTTTGTCGCTAACATCATCCGGTAGTTGGCCTGCGATCATGTCAAAAGAGCGCCCTAGCGCATACCCTTCAACATCAACCACTTTGGCTTCTAAATTTACCGCATCGAGCGAATCACTTAAGCTATCGATATTTTCGCTGCGACAGGCGCTTAATAGCACATCGACTTTAGTGGGATCGGTACGATTGGTACTTAGCGTTTCAAAATCAATATTCACTTCATCGAGCGAGTATGGAATGAGGTTGTCGGCTTCAATTTCAATTTGAGCCTCCATCTCTTCTTCACTTAATGCCGAATCCATATAAATAACTTTGGTCATAACTGCCGAGCCAGAAACAGCGACAGCAGCAAATTTTGTGGACTTGGGTAATACGCGTTTGATTTGCTTTAACGCGTCAACTACTGCTTCACTATCACGGATCTCATGATCATTAACAGCTCCCTTTTTTAAAGGAACGGCAGCATGACTTAATATTTTATACCCATCAGCAGTCTTACTCAGCAGAATCGCTTTGACTTCATGGGATCCCACATCTATCCCAACCATCTGCGGAGCCTGACGCTTCCAAAAATTAGAAAGCATAGTCCATAGTCACTTTTATAGTTATTGTATCCAAAGTAGATTAGCACAAAATCAACTCGTTATAGCTATTTGTACAAAATGTTTCACCAATTTACAATTGCATTTTTTTTGACGCCAAACACTCACTTACAGGCAACCATAGTGTGCGCTCACCCGATTTAGGTTACATTTTCAACATAACTGCTACTTTATTCTTTATGATAGCGATATAAACTAGAAAAATACCCAACATCAGTCATAAAAACTGAGTCAATTGTTAATCATTATTTAAATAATATTTTTGAAGTAATAAGCTTTTCGACAAAATCTCTATAAAAAAATACACAGTAAAATAAGTCATCAAGAAAAAAGCTCAACCTAATCGGGAGACAAGACTTCACCATTTCGGCCACGGCTTATATACTATTGTTCTTATTTTAATTCTTGGAATATTGCGGTGAAGTGGTTAAAACGACTTTTTATAGCTTTCTTTAGCCTAGGTTTACTTGGCATCGCTGCAATTGTTGCAGCTTACTTTTACGTGTTGCCAGATCTGCCTGATGTTACAACGCTAAAGACCGTAAAACTGCAAACACCACTTCGTATTTATAGTAGTGACGGAAAACTGATCTCTCAGTTTGGTGAAAAACGCCGTATTCCACTCACACTAGATGAAGTACCTAAACCACTATTACAGGCGTTTATCGCCACCGAAGATGCCCGTTTTTACGAGCATAAAGGTATCGATCCTATTGGTATTTTACGTGCCGCTTCAGTGATGCTGACCACAGGTCAAAAAAAGCAAGGCGCAAGTACCATTACCATGCAGGTAGCACGTAACTTCTTTTTGACCCGTGATAAAACCATTATCCGTAAAGTAAAAGAAATCTTCATCTCGATCCATATCGAGCAGCTCCTCACCAAAGATGAAATTCTCGAGTTATACGTCAACCGCATTTATTTGGGGCAACGTGCCTATGGCGTAGGGGCCGCCGCTCAAGTTTATTATGGTAAAGAAGTTAGCGAACTGACTTTACCTGAAATGGCTGTGATTGCAGGCTTACCTAAAGCGCCTTCGACTCTTAACCCTATTACCTCTAAATCACGGGCTAAAGCACGTCGTAATGTCGTACTAATGCGTATGAATGAAGTTGGCTTCATCAATACCGCTGAATACCAAGCCGCGCTAGATAGTCCAATTACCGCAAAATATCACGGTGCAGTGATCGATCTATATGCCCCTTATATTTCTGAAATGGCTCGCGATTACTTAGTTGCAAAGTATGGTGAGGAAGAGGCATATACCGGTGGTTATGATATCTACACCACGGTCGATTCTAAGTTACAGCTCGATGCTCAAAGAGCGCTGCGTAATAACGTCTACTCGTATGATGAACGTCACGGCTATCGCGGCCGAGTCAAAGAACTATGGACTGCGACTCCATTAGAGCCTGAAGAGATCACCGCAAAGCTTAAACAAACTGGTGCATTCCAAGGTATGTTCCCTGCCGCCGTGTTGTCAGTTAATGAACAAACAGCCACTGCTATGAATGCTAAAGGTGAAACGATTGAGCTACCTTGGGATGGTATTAAATGGGCACGTAAGTTCATCACTAACAAGCGTCAAGGTAAGGCACCTAAATTGGCATCCGATGTTTTAAAGCCGGGTGAGCAAATTTGGATCCGCAACAATGGTAATTTCTGGCAATTAACTCAAGTTCCATTAGTGGCAAGTGCCCTCGTATCTTTGGATCCACACGATGGTGCAATTCGTACCTTAGTGGGTGGCTTTAGCTTCTACACAAGCCAATATAACCGTGTGACTCAGGCTAAGCGCCAGTTAGGTTCTAATATTAAGCCGTTTATTTACAGTGCAGCACTCGAAAAAGGTTACACCCTTGCAACCCTGATAAATAACGCGCCAATTAATAAACCTGATACTAGACAAGGTACGGCTTGGCGCCCTAAAAACTCACCCGATGTTTATGGTGGCCCAACTCGCCTGCGCGTTGGTTTAGCGCAATCGATTAACGTTATGTCAGTTAGAGCCATGCGTTATGCAGGTCTTGATGCCACGATTGCAGAATTAGTAAAATTTGGTTTTGATCCAGCCGATTTACCACGCAACGAATCTATCGCCTTGGGTTCACCATCGGTAACGCCACTGCAAGTCGTTACAGCATTCTCAGTATTTGCCAATGGTGGCTTTTTAGTTGAGCCATACTTTATTGAGCGAGTAGAAACCGCTAATGGTGACATTGTAGAGCAAGCCAACCCGACTTTAGCCTGTAAGCCTCCAATTGCAGAGCAAGCGATTGCAGTGGATCCATTCGCTGCGATGGCCAATGAGCTTCAAGCAAGCACTGCACCACTACAACATCAGTCTGCTAGCGATGAGGCGCCGCAATGTGGCGGTCCAGGCTCTCGATATGCACCGCAAATTATTTCGGAGCAAACGGCCTTCTTAGTCACTGAAGCACTTAAGAGTGTAATTTGGGGCGGTGGTGATTGGAGTAAAGGTACCGGCTGGAACGGTACTGCATGGCGTGCAGCAAGAGTCGTCAAGCGCCGAGATATTGCAGGCAAGACGGGGACAACTAACGAATCTCGCGACACTTGGTTTAGTGGATTCAATCCAAAGCTAGCTACCACAGTTTGGGTAGGGTTCGATGACCATAGCCAGGAGCTCGGTCGTACCAGCTGGAATACTAACGGTGCTAAAGATCAAATATCGCTAGCGGAAGCTGGCGCCAAAACCGCAGGTCCGGGCTGGAATGAGTTTATGAAGGATGCACTCACAGGCACACCAGAAGTGCCAATGTCGCCTCCAGAAGGAATCGTTTCAGCAAGAATTGACTTAGCTACAGGTAAGCTGACTCGAAAAACTGACTATACCAGTAAGTTTGAGTACTTTATTGCCGGCACTGAGCCAACTGAGTATGTAACGGATCAAGAAGATAATAGCGATATCTTTATCGACAAGTCTGAAGAGGACTTGTTCCAATAACCGCCATTACTCGCCAGAGTATCGGATAAGTTCTCAGATAGCTTATCAGATACAAAAATGCGGTCATTGTGTTAACAATGACCGCATTTTTTATACTCGCTAGCTTTTTAAATCGCTATTTAGTTTGCTTTGCGGCGAGTGCACTCTTTACCTGTGGTAAAGAAGTCCCGCCCAAGGCCTCACGTTTTGCTAAGCAAGACTCAATAGTGAGGCAATCATATACATCTGCATCAATCACACCGCTAAATGCTTGCAGCTCTTCTAAGGTTAAGTCCTCTAACGGCGTTTGTTTCGCAATCGCACTGACAACCGCTTCACCAACTACATGGTGCGCCTCTCTAAAAGGCATACCTTTGGCAACAAGATAATCTGCAAGCTCCGTCGAGTTAGCATAACCCTGCTTAGCAGCATTGAGTGTTTTATCACGATTTACTGTTAAACCACTTAATACTAATGCCGCCATTTCGAGACAAATTGACCAGCTATCCATCACATCAAATAGACCTTCTTTGTCCTCCTGCATATCTTTGTTGTACGCTAGTGGCAGCGCCTTCATGGTGGTTAAAATACCCATTAAACTACCGTATACGCGACCGGTTTTACCTCTGATTAACTCAAGCGCATCAGGGTTTTTCTTCTGCGGCATGAGGGAAGAGCCTGAAGTCACCTCATCATCGAGATCGATAAACCCAGCTTCGCCACTATTAAAGAAAATTAAGTCTTCAGCCATACGGCTTAGGTGCATCATGCTAATAGAGGCATCGCTGCAGATCTCAATCACATGATCTCTGTCCGATACCGTGTCTAAGCTATTTAGCGTTGGGGTTGCAAAGCCCAGTGATTGCGCGAGCTTAACTCTATCCATAGGGTAAGCGGTACCGGCTAATGCTCCGGTTCCTAACGGGCATGTATCGGCGCGCTTTAATGCATCTTGCAATCGGCTAATATCACGCTCAAACATCTCGACATAAGCAAGACACCAATGTCCAAATACCACTGGCTGCGCTCTTTGAAGGTGAGTATAGCCAGGCATAACCGCATCGAGCTCACGCTCAGCAAGTTCAATCAGCGCCGATCTTAAATTAGCCAGTAAAATTAATAAATGCTCGCCCTCTTTCTTACACCAAAGCTTAAGATCTGTGGCCACCTGATCGTTACGAGAACGACCCGTATGTAATTTTTTACCTAAATCTCCAACCTTTGCGATCAGTGATTGCTCGACAAAACTATGAATATCTTCAGCGCCAGACGTAATTATCAATTGAGGATTATCAATCGTTTCCGCAAGCAGCTCATTCAATGCTTGTTGCAACTCTGCGCACTCCAGCTCAGTAAGAATACCCACCTGAGTGATTGCGCCAGCCCAAGCAATCGAGCCAACAATATCTTGCTCAATGAGGCGAAAGTCCACAGGTAATGAGTCGTTAAAAAGTTTAAACAGTGCGCTGCTCTCTTGGCTAAATCTGCCACCCCATAATGCCATTTTGACTTCCTCTCTAATGCCAGGTGAGATGACTCCACCTATATATCTTTATGTTTATACAGCGCTAACTCAACAATGTTAGCGCTCACTAACTTTAACTGATGAATAACCTACTTTTGGCTATGCAATGCTCTAATCCGGCTTGAAAGCGAATACAAACGGATAAAGCCTTCGGCATCTTTTTGGTTGTAAACATCATCGGCACCAAATGTCGCAAACTCTTCTGAGTACAAACTATTCGGTGAACGCTTTTTAACAACGCTGGCTTGACCCTTATAAAGCTTAACCACCACTTCACCATTGACTAAATCGGCTAGTGGCTTGGATGCGCCAAGCAGTGACTCGCATAATGGGGTAAACCAACGACCGTCATAAACAAGGTGCGCCATCTGTGCGCCAACCTGCTCGCGCCATTCACGACTCGTTTTATCAAGCACTAACTCTTCGATCGCACGCAGTGCTGCAAACATCACTGTGCCACCAGGGGTTTCGTAGCAACCACGAGACTTCATACCAACGAGTCTGTTCTCGGTAATGTCGATTCTGCCAACACCGTGAGCACCTGCAACTTCATTCAACACCATCAGTGCGTTATAAGGTGATAAAGCCTCACCATTGACCTTGGTTACCTTACCTTGCTCAAGCTCGATTGCCACATACTCAGGTTGATTTGGCGCATCTTCTGGTGCAACTGTCATGGTCCATACGCCTTTTGATGGCTCGTTCCACGGATCTTCTAACTCACCACCTTCATGAGAAATATGCCAAGCATTAGCATCACGGCTATAGATCTTAGTGGCAGATGCTGACGTGGCAATATTACGCTCTGCGAGGTAATCAAGCAGGTCTTCACGGCTCACCATTTCCCACTCACGCCAAGGCGCAATTACGGTTAAATCTGGTGCTAATGCAGCAAAGCAACCTTCGAAACGTACCTGATCATTACCTTTACCCGTACAGCCATGGCATACCGCATCTGCGCCCACTTTACGTGCGATTTCAACCTGCGCCTTTGCAATAATCGGTCTCGCCATTGACGTACCTAAAAGGTAGGTTCCTTCGTAAATCGCCCCAGTTGCGATAGTCGGGTAGATATAATCGGCCACCAGCTCTTCTTTTAAGTCAACGATGTAACACTCAGATGCACCTGAAGCGATAGCTTTTTCATACAAGCCTTCTAGCTCTGCATCGCCTTGACCTACATCGGCACAGAAGGCGACGATTTCGCAATCGTTATAGGTTTCTTTTAACCAAGGAATGATTGCAGAAGTATCTAGGCCGCCTGAATACGCTAAAACAACTTTTTTAACACCTGCATGCTTACTTACTGCTGAATTTACATTAGACATCATATTTTCCTACTAGCTGTTTTTTTATGTCGATCCGCTAATGCAGATTGATAGTTGTTTTTATGAAATTAATTAGCTTAAAAGCGTTACAAGCACTGCGTTTTGCGCATGCATTCTGTTTTCGGCTTGGTGCAAAATAAGTGAGCCTTCGCCATCAACAACCTCAGCGGTAACTTCAACTTCGCGGTACGCTGGTAAACAATGCATAAAGTGTTTAGCACCTGCCTTTTGCATTAACTGTGCGTTCACTTGGTAAGGCTTAAACTTGGCCTCAATTTCCTCCATCGATGCAGAGTCGCCCATAGAGATCCAAGTGTCGGTGTAGATCGCATTATGGTCTTCGATCGCAGCAATGTCTGAGCTCAAAGTCAGTTTGCCGCCATGCTTAGCAGCCAGCTCTTGCGCCTCACACACAACTTTTCCGTCTGGAAAATGGCCTGGAGGACAAATCACGGTTAACTGAGCCCCTAAGATGGCTGCACCAAACATCAATGAATGAGTCACGTTATTACCGTCACCAACATAAGCTAGCTTCACCTTGCTTACATCATCATATTGTTCAGCCAAAGTTAGAAAGTCTGCTAGACCTTGGCAAGGATGGTAAAGATCAGATAACGCGTTAACCACCGGCACTGTGCCATGCTCAGCAAGTTCTTCAATTGTCGAGTGTAAGAAAGTCCTGGCAACAATGGCATCTGCCCAACAAGAAATATTGGCCGCAAAATCTGATACAGGTTCACGCTTACCTAGCGCGCCATTTTGCTGATCTAAATATAAACAATGACCACCCAATTTATTGATACCGATATCAAAGCTCACTCGAGTTCTCAGCGATGGTTTTTCAAATAGCATCACCACACTTTTTCCTTCTAGAGCATGTTTGTATTCAGCAGGGTTACGCTTAATATTTTTCGCCAAAGCCAGTAAGTCGAGTAACTGCTGCTGGCTTAAATCTTTTATCGATAGTAAATGTTGCATAAGATGGCTCTCCTATTACTGAATTTGTGGCTGGATCTGTGTGCCAACTGTCTCGCCTTTGCTTAACGCGATTAATTGCTTTGCATGACGCCAAGAAGCAATCTGTACGGTTTGCCCCATGGACTCTGCAACATCTAATGCAGCTTCCACCTTGACCCTCATTCCTTTCTCGATAACACCGATCTTGGTCAGCTCATTGACTTGCTCTCTATTCAAACTCGTAATTAACTGGCCCTTACCATCAAGCACACCTGAAACATCTGATAGTAAAACCAATGAACCTGAAACCAACTTAGCCAGGGCCGTTGCCGCCTGATCGGCATTAACATTTAGCATCTTGCCTTCTTCACTAATTGCGATGGAACTCACAATTGGCATCCAACCTTTTGATAAAACAAATTCAAGATAACTAGCATCTTTGGGCTCAACCTCACCGACTAACCCTAACTGCGGATCTTTAATTGTTGCCGTCATCATTCCTGCATCCGCAAGGCTCATACCTAAACTGGTTACACCCGCTTTAATTGCTGCCGCTTGCAATATTTTGTTTGAAGTCCCCGCCAATGCCCCCACTACAATAGGAATATGCTCTTGCGGGGTGACTCTTAAACCATCAAGCTTTTCCGATGTAAAACTATTCGCTTTTAGCTGTTCATCAACTAAACAGCCACCGCCATGCACCATAATCAGAGGCTGGCCATTAGCGATTATGCTTGCTGCAGCTTGCATTAACCGCTCCATTCCCATCTCACACTGTAACAATGCGCCACCAACCTTGAGCACCATAACGGGCTTAGCTTGCGTCGTTGTAAAATTAGTCATGTTCACCTCCATTCTCCCAACTTATGCTGTTACTGACGCATCAAAATGAATATTTATGCACTGAAGCGCTTGACTTGCGGCCCCTTTCATTAAGTTATCAATAGCGCTAGCGATAACCAAATAACCATTCTGTTCATCGAACTTCCAACCTAGATGACAATTGGGTGTTTGCACCACATCATCCACCTTAGGGAATTGATTTTGTTTTACCGTGACAAGCTCGGCAGAGTCATAATATTGATACGCTGTTTCAATATCGCTAACTGAAGTGCCCGCAACTAATTGCACCGTGATGGTTGCAAGAATACCGCGCTTAAAATTACCAAGATGGGGAGTAAAGATAACCTCTTGCCCTAATTGAGTGGCAATCTCTGGCTGGTGCCTGTGACCAAGTACCCCATAAGGGGTCAAGCTTACCTCGCAAAAGCTGGTATGCAGTTGAGCTTTTCTGCCGGCCCCGGTCACACCACTAACGGCATTAATTACGGGTAAAACATCGGTCAGCAAATGCGCAATAGGTTTAAGTGCTGTTAGCGATGCTGTTGGATAACAACCTGGTACAGCAATCATCTTACTACTGGCTATTTGCTCTGCATTCCACTCGGCTAAACCATAAACAGCATTAGCAAGTACATCAGGATATTCATGAGTAAAACCATACCACTTAGGATATTGTGCTATATCGGAAAACCGATATGCACCGCTTAAATCAAATACCGCTAACCCTTGCTGATAAAACCAAGCAGCTAAGTGTAAACTTACCGCATGGTCAGTCGCTAGTACGACGGCATCAGCTGTCGCAACGATAGTTTGTTTAGCACCCTCCGTGAGCGGATTTAAGCTCAGTGATATATGACTGTAAGCCGGATAAAGCTCAGACAGAGGCTTGCCCTTGTCGAGGCTGTTTTCAGAGACATAAAGACCTTGAACCGACAATGTCGATTCGGCATTTATAAGAGAGGTGATCTGTGCGCCCGTGTAACCACTAGCGCCAATAATGGCTATATTTTTCATAGTCTATGACTTTAAAACCTTAATCTTGAATTTAGATGACAAAACGGAAAAAAGAATGGGCACAACTTAAGCCCTGGCTGAACACCATTAATGACAAGATTATCGTCGCAGGAAGTGGGTATGATTAACCTTAATTACTATTAATTTAACCAGATTGAACATATATACTCTCATTAAACAGATCATCGAAGTGTGGTAGTTGTCTTAGCTGTTTGATAGACTAACACGCAAAATTAATTATGCAATATATTTGAATATATATTTAGGTATTTTTTAATGAAAGCACTTCCAGAGATTAAAAGTAGTTTTAGCCAACTGATTGCAACACCCTCTATTAGTGCACTCGAAGCTGAGCACGACATGAGCAATAAAGCTGTCATAGAACTATTGCATACTTGGTTTAGCGATTTAGGGATGCAGTGCCAGTCTGTACCTGTGACAGATACTCGTGACAAATACAATCTAGTCGCATCGTTTGGTCAAGGCCAGGGAGGGTTATTGCTGGCAGGGCATACAGATACCGTCCCTTTTGATGAAGGGCGCTGGAGCCAGGACCCATTTTCATTAGTAGAAAAAGATAATCGTTGGTATGGCCTTGGGACCTGTGACATGAAAGGCTTTTTTGCTTTAGTGCTAGAGGCACTAAAAGAGCTACCAATGGATAAGTTTAAGCGTCCATTGCATATCTTAGCCAGTGCCGACGAAGAAACGACCATGAACGGCGCGAAGGCATTTGCAGCAGCGAAATCAATTTCGCCTGATTATGCCATTATCGGTGAGCCCACCAGCCTAAAGCCGGTGTATATGCATAAAGGGCATTTTACCCAAGGTATACGAGTGACTGGTCGCAGTGGTCACTCTTCAGATCCAGCAAAAGGACTTAATGCTATCGAGGTCATGCACTTGGTTACAGGACAACTCCTCAAGCTAAAACAGCACTTAGCCGATAATTATCGAGAAGATGCCTTTAGTGTGCCCTATCCAACCATGAATTTTGGACATATCCATGGCGGGGACGCGGCCAATAGGATCTGTGGCTGCTGCGATCTACATATTGACCTTCGACCCATCCCCAGTCTCGCACTAGCCGATTTAGAGTTAATGGTTGCCAACTATCTTGAACCAGTGTGCAATCATTATCCAGGCTGTATCAGCGTTGCGCCTTTATACCCAGGTTCAGAGGCGTTTGCAGATAAAAAAGATGGCAGCTGGACCCAGTTGGTAGCACAACTCAGTGAAAGCCAGCCAGAAGTGGTTAACTATGCCACCGAAGCGCCGTATATCAGTACGCTAGGTTGCCAAACCTTAGTACTCGGCCCCGGTAGTATTGAGCAAGCTCATCAACCTGATGAGTTTTTAGATCTTTCGTATATCGAACGTACAAAAGATCTATTAAAAAAGCTTATTTATCAAGCATGTATAAAGTAATTACTATTATCCATCCACTTTACCGCTCAAAGTATAGTCAGTACTTACATGGGCATACCTAAAAAGTGATGTACAACACATTCAAGCACGATATTTTAATCTGGATCATTGCCTAGCACAGCGCTGCTAGGTATTGTGATCGATTAGCTTACCGATATGGAGCACGTATGGTAGACATGTATGCCTCGCTAAGGTCTAACGTTGGAACCTTAGGGCAGATTTTAGGTGACACAATCCGCACCGATCTAGATGATGCTTTCTTAGATAAAATTGAACAAATCCGTCATCTAGCAAAAAGCTCTCGCCAAGGCGATGATGCCGCTCGTGAAGAGATGCTGACTTTACTATCTTCTTTAAACGACGACGAACTCGTTCCTTTTGCTAAAGCTTTTAACCAATTTTTAAATCTGGCGAATATCGCAGAACAGTTCCATACCATCAGTCGTAATTGTGACGAATTAGTCTGTGTTCCAGACCCCGTTGAACAGTTGCTAGGACGTATGCTCGGCGGTAAAATCGACCAAGATAAGGTGCTAGCCTGCTTAAAGACACTGGATATTGATCTGGTGCTGACTGCGCATCCGACAGAAATCTCTCGCCGCACTCTCATTCAGAAATATTCTGCAGTGGTTGATTCATTAGCTGCACTAGAAAATACCCAGTTAACAGAGCAAGAAAAAAAGCAGCACCACCTGCGTTTGCGTCAACTGATTGCGCAGATCTGGCACACTAATGAAATCCGTAACGAACGACCAACACCTGTCGATGAAGCACGTTGGGGCTTAAGCACTATTGAAGCTTCTTTATGGCAAGCCATTCCAGATTTTCTTAGGCAGCTTAATCAGCAAGTTGAAGAGCGCACGAATACCCAACTCCCAATCGATATTGCACCGGTAAGGTTCTCTAGCTGGATGGGCGGCGACCGCGATGGCAATCCATTTGTCACCTCGACCGTCACTCAAGAGGTACTCGACCGAAACCGCCATACCGCTGCGCGTTTATACCTAAAAGACGTTGTGTTACTGGTAAACGAGTTATCGATGGAAGGTGCAAACCAAGCGTTGCAGGCTTACACCAATAACAGCAGCGAACCATATAGAGATGTGCTGAGAACACTTCGTCACAAGCTCAGAAACACCATTGATTATTTAAATGGCAGACTTGAAGGCCATCACCCTGATGTAGAACCAAACGACATCATTTGGCACGAAAGCGATCTAAAAGATCCTTTAATGATGCTATACCAAAGTCTTTGTGATCAAGGTATGAGCCTAATCGCTAACGGTTTACTGCTCGATATGCTGCGTCGTATCGCCTGTTTTGGCATTCATATGCTAAGGCTCGATGTGCGCCAGGATGCACAACGCCATGCAGACGTGATTGCCGAATTAACGCGCTACCTAGGTATGGGCGACTATGCTCATTGGGACGAAAAAGAGAAGCAGTCTTTCTTGTTACGTGAGCTCACTAACAAACGACCTTTAATCCCGGCAAACTGGAATGCATCTCCAGAAGTTGAAGAAGTCTTAAAGACTTGCAGACTGGTCGCAACTCAGCCAGCCAGAGCTATGGGCTCCTATGTTATCTCTATGGCTAGCCAGCCATCAGATGTTTTAGCTGTTCAGCTTCTTCTTAAAGAAACTGGCTGCCCGCATCCAATACGCGTCGTGCCACTATTTGAAACCTTAGATGACTTAAATAATGCCTCTAGCTGTATGTCGGCGTTGTTTAGCATCGATTGGTACCGAGGTTACACTAAGGGTATTCAAGAGGTGATGATTGGCTATTCCGACTCGGCTAAAGATGCTGGTGTCATGGCTGCGGCTTGGGCACAGTACACCGCACAAGAAAAACTCGTCGCCATTAGCCAAGAAGCCAATATCAAACTCACATTATTCCATGGTCGTGGCGGCACTATTGGCCGTGGCGGCGGACCAGCACATGAAGCGATTCTATCACAACCGCCAGGGTCTGTAGACGGTCGCATCAGAGTCACAGAACAAGGTGAGATGATCCGCTTTAAGTTTGGTTTACCTAAACTTGCCGTACAGAGTCTTGCGCTATACACCTCTGCGGTAATGGAGGCGACATTGCTTCCACCACCAGAGCCTAAGCCGGAGTGGCGCCAGTGTATGCAGCAACTCGCTGACGAGTCTGTCCTAGCTTATCGTGCAATTGTACGTGAAGAGCCAGATTTTGTGTCTTACTTCCGTGCGGCGACCCCTGAGGTCGAGTTGGGTAAACTACCATTAGGTAGTCGTCCAGCTAAACGTCGAATTGATGGCGGCATCGAAAGCTTACGTGCAATCCCTTGGATCTTCGCTTGGTCGCAAAACCGTTTAATGCTACCTGCTTGGTTAGGCGCAGGAGAAGCACTAAAGGCAGCATCAGAGCGAGGTGACTTACCACTCTTGCAAGAGATGGAAAAGCACTGGCCATTCTTCAAGACTCGGATCTCTATGTTAGAAATGGTCTACGCAAAAGCCGAACCTAATTTGTCTAAGTTTTACGAGACAAGCTTAGTGCCAAAAGAGTTGCACCATCTTGGTGTACAATTAAGGCAGCGACTAGCTACAGGCATTGAAGCCGTACTTGAGTTAACACAAGCCGAAAGCTTAATGGCACACACACCATGGAACCGCGAGTCAGTTGAGCTAAGAAACCCATACATCGATCCATTAAACTTCTTACAAGCAGAACTGCTTGCAAGAACTCGTAGAGAGGAACAATCATCTCAGAATGTTGAACTAGCCTTAATGTTAACTATTGCGGGCGTAGCAGCAGGGATGAGAAATACAGGTTAATGAAGTTATTAAAACTAGCGTTAGCGGGCGCGGCACTGCTATTGACCGGCTGTGTCAGTCAATACAACATCACAGAAAAAGAACTCGAGGGTTATCTCAGTGATGAAATGCACTTTGAGATAAAACAGGGGAATCAGATCTTTGGTATCGATCTGCGTGTGAATGACATTAACGTCACCCTAGGTGATAAGCCCAACACTATGGGTGTATCTGCGGCGACAATCGTTAACGTCCGTAACCCAATGATGCCTATCAGCGCAAAACTGGTGACACAGTTTGAAGCAGAGCCGTGGTATGACGCAAGTAATCACAGTGTTTACTTGCGTAATCTACAGTTAGTCAAAGTGGAATCAAAACCGAAGGATATCGAAAAAGCAATAGGCTCATTCGCTCCGCAATTAATGGGGTTTTTAACGCAGTTTCTAGAAACTCAGCCAGTGTATGTATTAGATACTAAAGAGTCTAACCAAGCTCTGATTGCCGATATGACACAAAGAATAGAAGTCAAACCCGGTAAACTTGTACTCGTATTTGACGAGTAATAGCGTGTTAATTGAAAGCAAAAAAGCAGTATCATTTGATACTGCTTTTTTATTATTTTATAAAGATCACTTTTTAAACCGACCAATCGAGCCATAATCAACAATAACCGCCTCGCCTAGCAATTCACGTCTTAACATATCAAACGCAACAGCAGTGCTTAAGCTGCGAACTAAATCCCTAGAACGTCGTGGTAGTTTAATCATCTGACTATAAACTCCGCCTTTTGTAGCCAATGCAATGGCTACTGTGCCAACAGGTTTATCATCCGTACCTCCCGTTGGCCCAGCGATACCACTCGTCGCCAACGCAAAGTCACTATCTAGTATGGCTCTAACTCCTTTCGCCATTTCCTCTACTGTAGCGATGGAAACTGCACCGTGATCATCTAAGGTCTCAGGTTTAACACCCAATACTTTAACTTTAGATTCATTGCAGTAAGTCACTAAGCCTTGATGCAAATAGGATGAGCTACCTGAAAAACTAATTAGCTGGCTGGCGATCATACCGCCAGTACATGATTCAGCTACACTTAAACTTTGGCCAGAGTTTAACAATAGAGCATGGATCTCTTCCGCCAAACTCATTTTCTCATCAGCCACAATGGCATTACCAAGTAAAAAACGAATTTGTGCTTCAGCTTTATTAAGTTGATCGATTGCAGCAATACCACGGGCAAAGAGTTTAACCTCGATGTGCGGCATTGAAGAGCGATAGCCTATAGTCATCCCTTCTGGCAGTTTTATTTTCTCTAAAGTATCCGCGAGCGATGACTCACCTTGACCAAGGGTCAGGTACTTTCTTAATGCAACATCGCCACTAATCTCAAAGTGCTGCTTAACAAAAGGAATAAATTGCTCATGAACCATCTGTTTAAATTCAAATGGCACGCCAGGAGTAAGGAATAGCCAAGCTCTATTAAACTTAACCGCAAAGCCACAAGCTGTACCAACTGGGTTGTCTATCATAATGGCTGATTCAGGCAGTAAAGCTTGCTTAAGATTACTCTCGGCCATCACACGACCACTGCGAGTAAACCAATCTTCAAGACGTTGACGCCAAATACGATTCTCGACTAAAGACTCGCCCATTGCTAAAGCCATCGCTTGAGTGGAGAGATCGTCACTAGTCGGCCCAAGCCCACCATTAACTAAAATAATATCAGCATGTTGACTACGCTCTGTAAATACTGAAACAAGATCTTCTAGCCGATCACCTACCGTAACTCTACGTTGACATTCAATCCCTTGCTCCATCATCGTACTAGCAAACCAAGCGGCATTAGTATCAACGATTTGACCCGCTAATACCTCTTCACCTGTACAGATCATTTCCAGTTTCATTCGATAGTCCTTTAGGTATCCTATAGCTTGAGCCCTAAAACAGAGCCCTTAGCAACATCATTGCAGCTAAACTATGAGAGCTGAGGAGTAATAGCAATAATCAATTGTGATTATTTGCAATTTCGCTCTCTGCGAGTTTTATGTTAACTGTGGAATGATAGAAAAGTAGCAGTCGTTACCTGAAAGCAAATATCAAACTTGCCGAGCCGTAGTCGATTTAGTGAATGGTTAGTTTGCGTGAGCTATATGGATACAGTTTCTGGCTAAGCACAGCGACGGGCGACCGTCATGGATGGCGGAAGTGTCGATTATGCAGGAGCAATAATCTACTCGACGTTGGGAGTCGTTCTTTTCGCGCAGCGTATATACGAAAAAAGCCCGTTGCGTTAGCAACGGGCTTTATCGCTTCTCTTTCGAGAATAATTAGGCGCCTGGAAATGACCTACTCTCACATGGGGAGACCCCACACTACCATCGGCGATATTGCGTTTCACTTC